>QHZC01000371.1:3026-7217 GCA_003224515.1 Acidobacteriota bacterium | reverse complement strand
GGACGGGCGAGAGGCTGCACCCCGGTGCGGCCTCTCAGCTTGTCATTCTCGCGGCGCAACTTCCCCTGAAGCATGTTGTATGCACTGAAAGCACCCGCCGCAGTAGGAACGATGTGGCGGACGCAGCCGTCTGGCACGGTGGCGAGAACCAATCGAAGATTCTTGGCACAGCGTCCACCGAATCCCTAAGTGTATCCGTCGCACAAAACGACCGGTCTCTCCCGGAGGCGTGGTGTTCTTCCACGGCCAGCACCGGCGACTGCGATTAGTGCTTCACCCTTTTTGTTTTTGCTCACGGTCGAGTTCCTTATCTATGATTCGTCGCACCAGTTCAGCAACAAAAATACCTTTTTCCTTGGCCATCTTTTCCAACGCCGCTTTTTGCGGTTTCGAAAGATAGATGTTGGTTCGTTCGTATCCCATGCTGTATAAGATACACCACTCGGTCCCGAGTTGCGCGCCCTATTTTAACTGTTTAAGGCTCGCTTACCACGCCCTGAAGTGCCGGGCTTGCGCTCACCAATGGGTCAACGGCGAGCGGCTTGCTGCAAATCTTTGCCCTGGGTATGCGCAAGATTATCTCCAATCACCAAACGCCCCTTCCCACGCGCTAACGAACCAGCAAGCAGTCTCCATAACTGTAGAAGCGGTAGCCCGCGTTGACCGCGTGTTTGTAGGCCGCCAGGACGTGCTCTCGGCCGGCAAATGCGCAGACCAGCGCCAGCAACGTGGAACGCGGCAGATGAAAGTTTGTGAGTAAACCATCCACGACACGAAATCGAAATCCGGGAACAATAAAAAGCTGTGCATCCGCCTTACCTGCAAGGACAAGATTGGATGAACCCAATTCTGCGGCCCGCAACGCGGCGTTTTCCAGCGCACGAACCACGGTTGTGCCGATAGCCAGGATAGGGCGTCCGGCGCGGCGTGCCGCCTGAATGCCATCCGCGGTTTCGGCCGGGATTTCGTAAGCTTCGGCATGCATCACGTGGCCTTCGAGCGTTTCGCCGTGAATGGGTTGAAAGGTGCCGAGACCCACGTGCAAGGTAAGTTCCGCGATTTCCACTCCCCGCGCGCGAATTTCCTCCAGAATTTCCGTTGAGAAGTGAAGACCCGCGGTGGGAGCTGCAATCGCTCCCGGCCGCTTGGCGAAAACGGTTTGATAGCGCTCGCGGTCGGAAGTTTCATCGGCGCGCTCGATGTACGGTGGAAGGGGAACATGACCGAGGCGCTCGAAATGCTCCCTGATGTTGTTCTGGTCATGAGAAATGAAACGCAGTGTGCGCAAGCCCAGCTGACCGCGCGAGAGAACCTCGGCTTCAAGCTCCCCCTCGCCAAACAGAACCCGCTCCCCGGTGCGCATCTTGCGGCCAGGCCGAACCAGTGCCTCCCAAGTCTCGGAATCAAGCTCGCGGGTAAGAAAGATTTCGACTCTTCCCGTCAGATGCTCGGATCTCGTGGCACGCGATGGCGGCTCGGAATGGACGCCAGCACGCCTCCCAAACAGGCGCGCGGGGATGACGCGCGCATTGTTTAAGACAAGGAGTTCGTCGCCTCGCAGGAGACTGGGAAATTCCGCAAAGAGCCGGTCTTTAAAATTTCCTGAAAAGCGATCCTGGAGCAGGAGACGTGAAGCCTCGCGACGCTCGAGGGGCCGCTGCGCGATTTGCTCTCGGGGGAGGTGGTAGTCGAGTTCATCCAAACGCATGGGAAGCGGCAGTCTAACAGCAAAGGGTTGAGACAAATAAAGCAAACTAATGGCTCCTTAACGGGAAGTTCCCTGCTAGCACTGGACTGGACTTCCAGAACCTTATTATCAAGCCAAAGTATACGTAACATACTAAAATATAAGGGGTTAAATACATATAATGAACATGCAAATTTTGTCTTGACAATCATACACTCATATTTTATTATTCTGTCGCAGTCACTTCTGGAGGTGATCAAACATGAAAACAATTACTCGATGGGAACCTTTCCGCGGGGCTTCTGCCCTGCAGGACCAAGTGAATCGGTTGTTTAATGATGTCCTCGAGCGGACGGGCGAGGAATCCAGCCTCAGTGCCTGGGCTCCCGCCGTGGACATTTACGAAACCGAGCATGAACTGGTGGTGAAAGCCGATCTGCCGGAAGTCGATCCCAAGGATCTGGACATCCGCGTGGAGAACAACATCCTGACCATTCGCGGCGAGCGCAAGTTCGAGAAAAACGTGAATCAGGAGAACTACCTTCGTGTGGAGCGCTCTTATGGCTCCTTCGCCCGCAGCTTCACGCTGGCGAACACCGTGAATTCGGAAGCGATCAAGGCCGACTACCAGAACGGCGTGCTGACGTTGCGCATCCCCAAGAAAGAGGAAGCGAAGCCGAAGCAAATCAAGGTTAACGTGGCGACTCCGGCGATGGCCGCGTCCGCGGCCGGACGGTAATTCTGGCCGAGAGTCGCAGTTGAGCGCTACATTGGGGGGCTGGCCAGGGTGCCAGCCCCTTTCCTACAATGGCAGCGGGAAATGAGGTCAGCTATGTTGCGATTTGAAAAAATGACCGTCAAGGCGCAAGAGGCTCTGCAGAATGCACATGAAGTTGCCGCGCGCCAGGAAAACCAGCAGATCGAGCCCCTGCATTTGCTCGCGGCCCTGGTGGCGCAGGCCGACGGTGTGGTGCCACCGCTTCTCGCACGCCTGGGAGTGCGCGGCGAGGCGCTGTCAGAAGAAATTGAACGAGAGATTGCCCGACTGCCAAAAGTGCAGGGTTTTGCCCAGCAGCACCTGGGGCGGGCGCTGAACGACGTGCTGGAGCGCGCGTTCAAGGAAGCGGACAGCTTCAAAGATGAATATGTTTCGACGGAGCACTTGTTTCTCGGCATTGCCGGGCTGGACCGCGACCCCGCGGGGCAATTATTGAAGCGCCAAGGTGCTTCCCACGAAGCCATTCTGCAGGCCTTGACCGGAGTGCGAGGAACGCAGCGCGTGACTTCGCAGAATCCCGAGGCTACTTACGCGTCGCTGGAAAAATATGCGCGCGACCTGACGGAACTGGCCCGAAAGTCCAAGCTCGATCCGGTAATCGGACGCGACGAAGAGATTCGCCGCGTCATGCAGATTCTGGCGCGGCGCACGAAAAACAACCCGGTGCTGATCGGCGAGCCGGGCGTTGGGAAGACCGCGATTGTGGAAGGCCTGGCGCAAAGGATCGTTTCCGGCGACGTGCCAGACGTGCTGAAGACCAAGCGCATCGTAGCGTTGGACCTTGCGGCGCTGGTGGCGGGCGCAAAATTCCGCGGTGAATTTGAAGATCGTCTGAAAGCCGTCCTTAAAGAGATCACCGAAGCTGAGGGCCAGGTCATTCTATTCATCGACGAGCTGCACACCCTGGTGGGAGCAGGCGCCGCGGAAGGAGCGATGGACGCGTCGAACATGCTCAAGCCCGCGCTGGCGCGGGGCGAGCTGCGCGCCATTGGCGCAACTACGCTCAACGAATACAAGAAACACATCGAGAAAGATCCCGCGCTGGAGCGCAGGTTCCAGCCCGTGCTGGTGAGCGAGCCGACGGTAGAAGATACCATCGCGATTCTGCGTGGCCTGAAGGAGCGCTATGAAGTGCACCACGGTGTGCGCATCAAGGATGCCGCGATTCTCGCGGCGGCCACGCTTTCCAATCGTTACATCTCGGACCGCTTCCTGCCGGACAAGGCCATCGACCTGATTGACGAGGCAGCGGCGAGCCTGCGCATGCAGATTGATTCCCTGCCCGTGGAAATTGACGAGATCGAACGGCGCATCATGCAACTGGAAATTGAGCGCCAAGCGCTGTTGAAAGAAAGCGATGCGCACTCGAAGGAACGCCGCAAGCAGATCGAAAAGGAATTGGCGGCGCTGAAAGAAGATTCCAGCGGGCGAAAGGCGCGTTGGCAAGCGGAAAAGCAGGCTATCGGAAAAATCCGCAAGCTCAAGGAACAGATCGAACAACTGAGGGCGGAAGAACAAAGGTATGAACGCACCGGCGAGTTCGCAAAAGTGGCGGAAATCCGCTACGGAAGGATAGCCGCGGCAGAGCGCGACCTCGAGCAGGCGCAGCAAAGATTCTCTGCGGTGCAGAAGGACGCGCCCATGCTGAAGGAAGAAGTCGACGAGGAAGACATCGCGAAACTGGTGAGCAAGTGGACGGGCATTCCCACGGGCCGATTGCTGGAAG
>QHZC01000371.1:0-3012 GCA_003224515.1 Acidobacteriota bacterium | reverse complement strand
TGGAGCGCGTGTCGAACGCCGTGCGGCGTAGCCGCGCAGGGCTCTCCGACACCAAGCGGCCGATCGGTTCGTTCATTTTCCTCGGCCCCACAGGCGTGGGGAAAACGGAACTGGCGCGAGCCTTGGCGGAGTTTCTCTTCGACGATGAAAAACTAATGATCCGCATCGATATGAGCGAGTACATGGAGAAGCACAGCGTGTCGCGGCTCATCGGCGCGCCTCCCGGCTACGTTGGATACGAGGAGGGCGGACAGCTCACGGAGCAGGTGAGGCGTCATCCATATTCTGTTATTTTGTTTGACGAAATTGAGAAGGCCCATCCGGATGTATTCAACGTGCTGTTGCAGATTCTCGAGGACGGGCGCCTCACCGACGGCAAAGGCCGCACCGTGGACTTCCGTAACACCGTGCTGGTGATGACCAGCAACGTCGGGTCGGCAGCGATCTTTGAATTGTCGAGTAAAGATCCGGAGCGGGCGCGAAGAGAAGCGATGGAAGCGCTGCGTGCTTCGTTCCGGCCGGAGTTCATCAACCGGATCGACGAGATCGTGACCTTCAACGCGCTTGGGAAAGAGCATTTGGAGCGCATCGTCGGCTTGCTGCTGAAGAGTGTGGAGAAGCTGCTTCGGGAACGGCAGATTACTCTGGAGCTGACGCCGGCGGCGCAAGACTTGTTGCTGCGCGAAGGCTACGATCCGGCTTATGGGGCACGGCCGCTGCGCAGAACCATTCAGCGGTTGATTCAGGATCCCCTGGCGTTGCAGATCCTCGAAGGTACGGTGTTGCCAGGGGATCATGTGCGTGTGGACCGCGATGGCCAGAAAGACGCAATGCGGTTTGAGCGCACGCCATCGAAACAACCCGCGGCGGCAGCGGGAATCTAATGGATAGAAGGGTAGCGAGCTAGCGTGAGCTCCGCGTTTCCCTGAAAGAGGTAAGATTTCGAGTGGTTCGCAAGGTTTTAAGAGACAAGGGATAAAATGAGAATGATTCGCACAACCTTTCTGCTGGGAGCCCTCACCCTTTTCCTGATGCTGGTGGGCCAGTATTTTGGCGGGCGAAATGGAATGACCCTGGGCTTGGGAATCGCGATGTGCACGAATGCGTTCGCATACTTCTTCTCGGACAAAATCGCTTTGCTCTCCAGCGGTGCGCGGCCCGTTTCGCCGGAAGAGTTGCCGAGACTCTATGCCGTGATGGAGCGTCTCGCGGCTAAAGCGAGCCTGCCGGTCCCAAAGCTATACGTGATTCCCGAAGCTGCGCCGAACGCTTTTGCAACTGGCAGAAATCCGAGGCATGCTTCTGTGGCAGTGACTGAAGGTCTGTTGCAGCTCATGAATGATGACGAGCTCGAGGGTGTAATCGCTCATGAACTTTCGCACGTTCGAAACTACGACATTTTGATTAGCTCCATCGCGGCGACGCTTGCGGGAGCCATCACCTGGATTGCGCATTGGGGCCCGTGGCTCGGGGGCGGCGACCGCGACGATCGCGAGCGGGGTGGCGGCGCGGGCGTCTTCGGGCTGCTGCTATTTTTCCTGGCGCCCATCGGCGCAATGCTTCTGCAACTCGGTCTTTCGCGCCAGCGAGAGTTCTCTGCAGACGAAACCGGGGCGAGGATGGTCGGCCAGCCTTACGGCTTGATGAGTGCGCTCCAAAAACTGGGGGCTTACAACCAACGGATACCCACGACCTCACTTTCTCCATCTACTTCCGCACTGTGCATCGTAAAACCGCTCTTCGGCAGCGGCACTTGGTCCTCGCTGTTCAGCACCCACCCCCCGCTCGAGAAGCGCATCCAAGCTCTGCGGGAGATGACCATCACCCCACAGCGATAGAGATCTTGTGACCAGAATCTGCACACTTGTGCTAGTCCGCGTGTAATCTTTTCAAAAATCGCGCCGTGCTGAGCTGGCTCCAGAATCTGTAATCCAGGCTAAACCTTTGATTTATCAGCAGATAATATTTCAAGCGGGAAGGACGTATTTGGCGCGGAAAATGCAAATCCCTATCCGGGCTGCAGTGTCGCTTTTGGGCATCTTGAGGGACGGGGATATGAGTTGTAAAGACACAATTCATTTGATTTGCTGGTACTTAGAGGGGCGGCTCTCTGCCTCCGTCGAAAGTGAGATCAAGCGCCATCTGGAAACTTGCGCTGATTGCCACTTGGTTCTGGAGGCAGCCATAAACACGCTGGATCGGTATTTCAGCTCCGAGCGCAGTACCGGGGCCGAAGCGGGATCTCGCGCCGCCTGATCCATCCATACCCTAACTAATTGACAAATTGGACGTTACGGCCGAAGGCTGCAGGCCGTTTCGTTTCTCTACCTATTCTGTTACTCGGAATTTCTTTCAGATGACGTTCCTAACAGTACTGACAGCAAATTATACGATTTTCGAGGGGACTGCGTAATCTTTACTAGTTCTAGTACTTATGGAACTATTCTGGCTCCCACCAATAACACACCCAATCGATTGATTTTACATCGTTTATTCCTGAGAGAGCAGGAAAGAACCATTTGGCGAGGCGGATGCAACCTTCTATGGCACTGGTGAAGAGCCAAAAAAGAAGAAAGGAAGTATATGAGCGAATTTCAGGAATCAGTCTACACCAACACAACCCCACGTTGGGTAGGATTGGCAGTGGGGGTGTTGGGCGGTATTTCACTGCTCGGTCTGGGGGTCAGCTGGAGCGCACTGAATCAGGCCAAGAGCGTCGAGCAATCGGCACAAGCCATGGTAAGGCAGGCCAATGAAGCGCTAACCCAGAGGGTGGCGAAGGCGGACGAGATCAACCAGCAACTGCAGAGCGATGTAAAAGTGGTCACCGGCAAGCTCAAGGTCACCCAGGCCGTACTCATCGCCGCGCGCAAGCAAAATAAGAATGCCACCACTGCGGTGGACGAAAAAGTGACCAGCCTGGCGACCTCCGTGAAGGCCGAATTGGCCACCAAGGCCAACACGGATGACGTGAACAAGCTGAACGGCGACGTCACCGGCGTGAAGACCGAC
>QHZC01000372.1:3434-6550 GCA_003224515.1 Acidobacteriota bacterium | reverse complement strand
CACACGGCTTCGGAATCACGCTTACAGAGTGGACAACTTCCGGGCCATGCCGTGCCCGAGTGGCGGAACTGGCAGACGCGCCGGACTCAGCGGCGCACCGTCGCGCAATCAAGGAAGGCATCAAGAAGGCGAGGGCTGCAAAGGCGTAGTACAAGACCGGACGAGAATCTTGTACCAATCTTGGACTAAGTTCCAGCACAATCCAGCAACTTCAAGCACTTACGGGAATGGCGAAAACAGCTAAGTAGTTGAAAATAAACGCAAAGGTGGATTGGGGTAGAAGGCTGACGGTCGGTTGCCCTGTGGTGGTTAGCCCCCTACCCCGCGAGTGGTCTTGCCTGTATAGACGAGGTGAGCCCCCAAATAGTTTCCTGAGAGCATCAAATAGTTTGAGGTCCCTCCAGGTCCTATTCACCGATGGGCACGGTATCCAAATATCTAGCCACTGCCGACCGCCATTGAAATTTTTCCGAGATTGCTGCCTGAAACGACTGCGCCGCGGCCGGTTCACCGTGGGTCAGATAAGTTTGCTTGGGAGGCGCAGGCAGCGCCGTGAGCCAACGCAGCAACTCGCGCTTTCCTGCATGGGCGGAGAATTGCCCCATCTCCGCGATCTCCGCGCACACCGGCACGTCCTGGCCGTAGAGCTTGAGCGACTTCGCTCCCTCCTGCAGCGCCCTCCCGCGCGTGCCCTCGGCCTGGAATCCCGCCAGGATTACTGCATTGCGCGCATCCGGCAGCCGCTGCACCAGGTGATGCAACACCCGGCCACCGCTCACCATCCCGCTTGCCGAAATGATGATGCAAGGTGTCTTGACGTTATTGATCGACTTGGATTCTTCCACCGACCGGGTTAGATGGAATTCATGCACATTCAGGGGGTCGCCTTTTCCGTCACTTCCTTCTTCGCGCGTGAATTCCAGGTCGTGGTCCTCTTTGTGCTTCAAATACAAATCCGTCGCGCTTAGTGCCATCGGGCTGTCGACATAGACCGGCAGGTGCGGAATTCTTTGCTGGTCCTCCAACTGACGCAGGTAGTACATGAACGTCTGCGTCCGCCCGATGGCAAACGCAGGAATCACGATGGACCCGCCGCGCTTCACCACCCGGTTTACGATTTGTGCCAGCGATTCCGCAGGGTCATCGTCCGGATGCTCGCGGTCGCCATAGGTCGATTCGCAGATCAGCACACCCGCCTTCGATGGCGGCGTTGTCGGGTCTTTTAGAATCGGCTGGCTGTAACGTCCGATATCACCGGAGAACACCACGACGGTCTTCTTGCCGCTTTCGGTGATAGTTAATTCCAGGCTGGAAGATCCCAGGATGTGTCCAGCGTCATAAGACGTCACGCCAAATTCCGGACTGATATCGAAGCTGCCGCTGCGCGGCATGCTCTTGATCAGCTTCAATGTGGGATCAACTTCCTCCGCTGTGTAAAGCGGCTCGGGATTGGCGTGACGGTTGCCCTGATGAATCCGCGCGTGAAGCGTGTCCTCTTGTTGCAAGCGCGCGGAATCCTTAAGCAATATCGTTGTCAGTTCGATGGTCGCCGGATTTGCAAAGATTGGCCCACGATAGCCCAATTTCACCAACACCGGCAGCCATCCAGTATGGTCCAGGTGCGCGTGCGTGAGCACGAGATAGTCAATCGTCTTCGGATCGACCGGAAGCGGCTTGTAATTTCGGTCCTGCATTTCCTGCGAGCCTTGGAAAATTCCGCAGTCCACCAGCAACCGCTTGCCCTCCGCTTCGACCAGATACTTCGAACCCGTAACACATCCCGCCGCGCCCAGAAAAGTGAGTTTTGCCATAGCCGGTATTCTAAACGAGCATTCTCGCCAGGCAACCCGTTTCGCAGGAGTTAGAATCGCAAGAGCAACAATGCTTTACAAAACAAACACAATCCAGTCATGATGGATCGCGCTGGCGCTATTCGCCCTTTCTTCGTTCGCGATCCTCAGCGTCGCGGAATCCTCCCCTACTAGGGTCGTCCACGTCTTTGTCGCTCTTGCCGACAATCAGAATCAGGGCATCATTCCGGTTCCGCCGACTCTTGGGAATGGGACGGATCCTCAGCGCAATCTTTATTGGGGTGCAGCCTACGGTGTTAAGACGTACTTCAAGGCCAGTGAGGACTGGGAACTTGTCTGGTCAGGTCGCGGCGCGAAGGACGCGATTCTGGCGCGGTGCATTTTCAAAAGCAGAAAAAACGATCTGTATCTGGTCGCTGACGCCTATGAAGGCAGTCAAATCAAATTGGCCGTAACGGATTTTCTTTCTGCGGCCGCAGGTATCGCGAAAGAAAAAGTTTCACTCAATATGCGCCCAGGGGCAGTTTCCATCGTCATCGCGGGGGATGCGGATTTGGTTGTTTATGTCGGGCACGACGCTTTCATGGATTTTCAGATTGCGCCGATTGCAGGGCACAGAGGAGACAAGGTCCGACAAACGATTGTCCTGGCGTGTGCCAGCAAGTCCTTTTTCGCCTCCTACATCCGGCAAACCGGCGCCGAACCGCTGTTATGGACGACGGGCCTCATGGCACCGGAGGCCTATACCTTGAAGGCCGCTCTTGATGGCTGGATCGCGCACGAAGACGACGAAGCGATTCGGCGGCGCGCCGCCCAAGCCTACGACCGATACCAGAAGTGCGGCGCTCGCGCAGCGCTGAAACTTTTCGCAACTAATTGGTGAATTGTGAGGCATCTGGACTAATCCGCCGCGCTGGCCTGCTTCTTCGCGACGATCGATGCGATGTTCAGCTCCAGCCCCTTAGCCACACGCGTTCCATACGCTGGATCGGCTTTGTAGAAGTGCTGGATTTGCAGCTCCTGAATGCGCTGCGGCACGCCATTGCCCAAGCTGGAGACGATGTTGTCGATCAGCCGCTGCTTGGCGTCCCCGGGCATCAAGCGGAAGAGATTCCCCGGCTGCGTGTAGTAATCGCCGTCAGCGCGGTGATCGTGCCGCGCGACGGTTCCGCTGACGGCATGTGGCCGTTCGACGTAGGAACGAACCTGCGTCGGGCCGCCGAAGCTGTTCGGCTCATAGTTCACCGCCCCCCCGCCGTTTCCATCGAAGCGCATCGCGCCGTCCTTGTTGTAGGTATGGAACGG
>QHZC01000372.1:1324-3237 GCA_003224515.1 Acidobacteriota bacterium | reverse complement strand
TGATGTGATAGGTCTCCGCATCTTTCTCCGGCATGATTTGCACGCACACGCGCCATTTCGGGAACTTGCCTTCTTTGATGGCATGGAAGAGGTCGCGCTGCGAGTAGTCCGGATCCGTTCCTTCCAACGCGCCGGCCTGCTCGCGGAAGAAATTCTTGATCCCTTGTTTGGACTTGAAGTGCCATTTCACATAGAAGAGCTCGTTCTTCGCATTGATCAGGCTGAACGTGTGGCTGCTGTATCCATTCATGTGCCGGTAGCCGTCTGGAGTCCCGCGGTCGGAGAAGAGAATCGTCACCTGGTGCAGCGATTCCGGCGAGAGCGACCAGAAGTCCCACATCATCTTCGGCGATTTCAGGTTTGTCTCCGGATCGCGCTTTTGCGTGTGGATGAAATCGCCGAATTTCAGTGGATCGCGAATGAAAAAGACAGGTGTGTTATTTCCTGTCATATCCCAGTTGCCTTCTTCGGTGTATAACTTCAGGGCAAACCCGCGCGGGTCACGCGCCGTATCCGCCGAACCCTTTTCACCACCCACCGTCGAAAACCGAATGAACGTCGGCGTCTTCTTGCCCACGGCGCTAAAAAGTTTCGCGGTCGTGTACTTTGTGATCTCGGCGCTGGTACATACGAAATGACCGTATGCGCCCGAACCCTTGGCATGCACTACACGCTCCGGGATTCTTTCCCGGTTGAAGTGCGCCATTTTTTCGAAGAGCAGAAAGTCTTCGAAGACCACCGGTCCGCGTGGCCCCACCGTGAGCGAGTTCTGGTTGTCGCCAACTGGACGGCCTGCGTCCGTCGTCATGATTCTCTTTTTTTCTTCCGCCATGGATCCTCCTCAATTCGATGGCAGTGGCCCCGCGAAGCGAGATCCCGGCCATCACATCTTCAACCTAAAGGGCCGCGACGTATACTTCCAATAT
The DNA here is from genome assembly GCA_003224515.1 of Acidobacteriota bacterium. GTDB lineage: Bacteria > Acidobacteriota > Terriglobia > Acidiferrales > UBA7541 > Acidiferrum. The sequence continues at coordinate 2,311 of QHZC01000372.1, read as the reverse complement.
ATAGTTCGGATACGATGGATAGGCATAGCCTATGGAAGTTCACCAACTTCGTTACTTCTGTGCCGTGGCAGAAACCGGCTCGTTCAGCCGCGCCGCCGAACAATCGCACATTTCCCAGCCTTCGCTTTCCCAGCAGATCCTCAAGCTGGAAGACGAACTCGGCGCGCGCCTCTTCGACCGCCTCGGCCGCTCCGTTCGGCTTACCGAGCTTGGCAAAACGTTTCTCCCGCGCGCCTGCGCCGTCCTTCGCGAACTGGAAGCCGCTAAAGGCGACGTCGTCGAAGGCAAAGAGTTCATCGGCGGCTCCATCACCGTCGGTGTTATTCCTACCGTCGCCCCTTACCTCCTTCCTCCGCGCCTCACTACCTTCTCGCGCAAATTTTCCCAGGTTCGGCTTACCGTCGTCGAAGAGATCACGCCCGTCCTTCTCGACCGGCTCCGATCCGGAACTATCGACGTCGCCATCCTGGCGCTCCCCATCCGTGGCCGAGAATTCGACGCTTTTCCGCTATTGACCGAGCGGCTCTTCGCAGCGCTCCCCAAGAAACACAAACTCAACTCGCGCCCGTCTCTTTCCCTCAAAGACCTTCGCGCCGAACCTTTCCTGCTTCTGCGCGACGGCCACTGTTTCCGCGATACCGCCGTTGCCGCCTGCGACCGCGCGCGTCTCCATCCGCAGATTGTTTTCGAAAGCGGCCAATTCAGCAGCCTTCTCAGTATGGTCGGCGCCGGGATGGGCGTTTCCATCGTTCCGGAAATGGCCATCGAGAAGAAATCTCAATGCCGCTATGTCCGTATCGCCGATGACCAAGCGGTTCGCACCATCGGCGCCATCGTCCTTCGCGGCCGTTCTCTGACGCGCGCGCACCGCGCTTTCCTATCCCATCTTCGCGAGGCTTGATCCGCGTCCTCGCCCCTTGATGCTAGACTCTTAGCCCCCTAAACCGGTAAGGAGTCAACTTCATGGCCGGGCACTCTCTGATATTT
>QHZC01000372.1:0-1139 GCA_003224515.1 Acidobacteriota bacterium | reverse complement strand
TTCTCCGTGTGAAATGGGTAGCTCTTATCGGCGCACCTTTGGGAATCTTCTTGTCCATCGCTCTTGGTGCGGGCGTAGGAATGCTCATGGGCTGGCCCTTCCTGCGTGGCATTGCCGTTGGCAGCATCCTTTGCGTGGCTAGCACGATGGTGCTGATACGGCTGCTCACGGACCGCGGTGAACTCTCCAGCGAAGCCGGCCGCGTCATGATCTCACTCACGCTCGTCGAGGATCTTGCCGTGATCATTTTGACGGCGCTTCTACCCAGCCTTGCTGCTTCGGATGGCGCAAACTATGCTCAGGTAGCTTGGAAGATCATCAAGGCCTTGCTTCTTCTAGTGCCCGTAGTGCTCGCCGGATGGAAGCTTGTGCCTGGTTTGCTCGATCGCATCGAGAAAACTTGCAACGACGAAATCTCGCTGCTTCTCGCGCTCACGATTTGTTTAGCAGTAGCTGCATTAACGGAGGCCATTGGCTTGTCGCTGGCCCTCGGCGCTTTTCTGGCCGGCCTATTGCTGGGCAGCTCGGACTTTGCTCACAAACTGGTGAAGCAAACGCTCCCCATCCGCGACGCTTTCGTCGCTCTTTTCTTCGTCACCGTTGGCATGCTCATCGATCCGCATACGTGGCTCGCCAGTTGGCCGGTACTAGTTCTGCTCTTTGGGATAATCCTCATCGGAAAATTCCTTATCTGGACAGGAGTTGTGCGCGCGTTTGCTTACTCATGGAAGACTGCCCTTAGAGTGGGAATGGGCCTTACTCAGATCGGAGCATTCTCCTTTGTACTTGCCCAGGTCGCGCTACGTTCGGGGCTGATTTCTTCGGAGATTTACAACGCGACGCTGGCTGCCTCGCTGGTCACAATACTGGCGAATGCCACGATTTTCCAATTCGTTCCGCAGAACAAAGCCGCGGAGATGCCGGCACTGAGCTTCTAGACGCGTGCAATGCTTCGATGATAATATTAAAAAGTTGCGACGCGGTGGGGCCGTGGCGCAGTTGGGAGCGCGCCTCGATGGCATCGAGGAGGTCGTGGGTTCGAATCCCATCGGCTCCACCAGCTCAATCCGATAGCAAAAACTTCAAGGGGCACTAAGGGGCATTATGCCACCTTCGAAGGCAATACAAGGCTCACAACT
>QHZC01000049.1:12744-22099 GCA_003224515.1 Acidobacteriota bacterium | reverse complement strand
CACGAATCGCCGGCCACTTGGGTAGAAGAGGAATGAGCGTCGCGTTCTCTTGCTGGTTGCTAGCAGCGGTTAGGCTGCGGAACTACAGGTGGCGGGGGCAGCGATCTCAATGCCGGAAAATCGTTCGGAAAAGGGGCAACAGAAGCTGCCGTGGGAGCAATGCATCCATAGCCGCGCCCTCAATCGGCCCAAATATGTATTGAAACCCGAAAACCGCCACCACCAGTCCTACCATCGCGTAGCTGTTGCCCCGCAGCCAGTCCAGGTATCGCTGCGCGCGGTTTTCCCCCATGAACAGCATGATGCCGGTGCTTCCGTCGAGCGGCGGAACCGGCAGAAGATTAAACGTTCCTAGCAGCAGGTTGAGAAAGAAGAAAACGCCCAGGACGCTTGTAGGGAAGTCCGCACGGCCGCTGGTTTCGTCCACCCGAAGCCAGTGGTAAGTCCAGCCCAGACGGAGCGTCACCGCCGCGATTAGCATCAACGTGTAATTCGTTGCCGGACCGGCGAGCGCCATCCAGGCCGCCCGGCGCGGATGTCGCCGCTCCCATAAGGGATCGTACGGCGCGCTGGCCCAGCCGAACAGGTTTCTAGTCACGATCAGTGACAGGATCGGAAAAACCACCATCCCCCAGGGCTCGCGCTGGATGTGCGGAACGGGGTTGAGCGACACCTGTCCGCCCACAAACGCGGTGTCGTCCCCGCCGATTTTGGCGGCAAGCGCGTGCGCTGCTTCGTGGCAAGTGGTGGAGAATAGAAACGCAACGTACCAGATAAATCCCAGCGCGATTAGTTCCGGTTGGAGATCGGCCATGAAGGTACTCTTCGTTTGCTCCGGCCCAGTAGCGTAGATGGCCCCGCCCCGCTTTGCAAGGGACGCGGCCAATGGCAATGGCAGGGGCGTTAGAACTGGCGTTAGTCAGTTAGGCCGCCGAACGAATCGTCGTGGGCTTGCGAGCGGTTGCAAGTGAGGACGGCTTCATTTTACCGGGAGGGGTGAGTGGGGGCCATAGACCGTCAGGAAACGCGCAAAGCGCGGGACGTTGTAGGTGTCGCCGTCCTCAAATTCGTTGGCGCGCTGCGGGTGCAGGAGCTTGCCATCCGCGTCGAGCACGAACAGGTACGGATAACCCGGTATCTTTGGGTAACGGGAAAGAAATCCCCGGTTCTCATTCTGAGGACTCATGTTGATTTTCAGGGTCACGAAGTTTCGGTCGCGCAGCGCTCGAACGTCAGCGTGGTCGGCGAAAAACTTGTCCATGACGAGGCACCAGCCGCACCAATCGCCGCCGACTTCCAGAAGGACGTCGCGCCCCGTGCGCTTGGCTTCGACGAGAGTCTTGGCCAGGTCCGCGCCGGGATCACGCTTGGGATCGTACCGCGTCACCGGAATGTAGCGCGTCGCGCGCGGTGCCGCAGCCTGCCACGCCATCTCGCCGGCAGCCGGCGTGGGATAGCGAAGCGCCAGCGAGAAGAAAAGCAGCAAGAACATGACCGCCTCCGTGGGCCGCGTCTTTCCGGGGATTGCGACAAACTCCCTTGACCATTTTAGCGCCGCTCAGCGGCATTGTCGGCGGGAGTTGTGGCGCACGTGCCTGGAGCGACAACGCTAGGCAAGCCTGGCGGCCCGACTGGCCCTCCTTCCCGTCCTTGCGCTGACTCCGTGGAAGTCTTCACTCTGCTTGCGTCGCTCTCGGACTCCCGTCCCACATTCTTCTTCGCCCTGCTCACTGTCCACTGCTCATGGATCACTTTCTGCTCTAAATTCTCTACTCCGCGATACCGAGTGCTATGCTCCCGGCGTTCGCCGAGGAAGGTAATCATGAGTCAAGGCGTCCCCGCTAGCGCGAGCCAGCAGGATCTCGCCAAGTCTCTGGATTCCTTTTCGGCGCAAATTTTGCCTTCGACCAAGACAAGATCACAGAAAAGCTCGCCCCGCTGGGTTTCAAACGACCGCTGGGATTTTTCGAGAGTAAGGGACACGAAAGAAAAGGGGGCACACATTGCTTCGTGGCCCTTCACGACGACGCGGTGAAAGAAAACAAACTAGCAGCAGTCGGCTTCCGCGGCACGGACAAAGTCGATCCCACCCGAGGTCATGGATGATGTGGACGCCAGGCTGGTGCCCTGGAAGGTACGGCTAAAAGTTTACGAAGGACGCGCTCGCTGAAGTCGAAACGGATCTGTTCCCGGTTATCCAGCCCATCGATTACAAATTACTTTTCACCGGCCATAGCCGGGGAGCGGCACTGGCTACGCTGCTTGCGGGCGCAAAGTTCCCAGCGCGCTATACACGAGCGGCTCTCCGCGTGCGGGCGACCACGATTTTGTAGCGTCACTGAAAGGGCCTGAAAAATCTTCGCTACGTGGACTGCTGCGACCTGGTCACGCAGCTTCCTCCGGCCCTTGTTGGCTACGCGCATCTCGGTGAGCCATACTACATCGACCGCAACCACAACGTGATCGAGAATCCCAGCGACGATTTTGTTTCCGCGGACCGCCCGCGCGCCCGCGCGGCAATGTCGCCGTCCGCGATCTCGCCGACCACACGCCTATCAATTATCTCACCGCGAGTGCGGCGGCACCGCCATAGAGGCTCTCGGCAGCAGTCCCTACGGCGCCGCTTGTCTTGGAAAGGCCTTAGAACCAGATGGCGAGAATTCAAAGCGGATGAGCCATTCGCTGGGGGCGCTGTGGCCGCCGATTTCGGGTGAACCAAATTGCCAGTCACGGGCGGCTTTGAGAGCAAGGTTGGCGAAATACTTACTGGGGCCGGGAGAATCGAGCGCAGCCTCGGTGACGTTGCCCGTGGGATCGACGTGAACTCGGACGCGGACGCGAACGATACCGCGAATGGTAGCGCGCGCCTTCGCGGGGACTTCCGGCAAAATCTCGTCGAGGACTTCGCCGCGCGTGGAAGACGAAGCGGAAGCGCTCGGCGCGTTTGCAGATGGGAAGACGTCGGTGTGCACAGCAGCAGGAGTTGGCGCGGCCTCCGGCAAACTCTGCGGCTGCGCCGCAGGCTTTTTCTCGGCGGCAGTTTTCAGCGAGTTTTGCGCTGTGGTTGACGCAGATGGCTTTGGAGCTGGCGGGATTTCACGACGCGCCGGCGGCTCGGTCGCTTTTGGCGGTCCTGCGGGCTGAGCTGGGGCCGTTGCGGCGGACGACGAAGAGTCGGGACGATGGCCGAGGATTTTCGGCAGCACAAGAATGGCGACAATGACAAAAAGTCCAGCAGCAGCAGGAACGACATAGTTGGGGAGAACAAGAGCTTGCTTCGGCGGGTTCGCGGCTGGCAGCCTTGGCGGTTGCGCTTGCGGTCTTGGCGGAGGTACGTCGAACCTTGGGACTTGCAGCTTTGCCGCCGGAACTGCAGGAACCGCAGAGAGCGGAACAGCCAACGGAGAAACGGATTGGCCGGCGGCAGCGGCGACGGCGACAGGATTCAGACGCGCAGCAATTTCGGGAACGGTCCAGCGGCGCCGTGGATCGCGGCGAAGTGCGTGACGCGCGATATCGAGGAAAGGCTGGGGAAGCGTATCGGGGACGAGCGGGTCGGCTTGGTTTCCGGGCTGCAAGACAGGTGCGCGCTGCGTGAGTGTTTCGACCAGGGTCATGCCGAGACACCAGACGTCGGAGGCAGCGGACAGTGGAGAAGCCGCGCTTTCGGGAGCGTCGTGAGCATCGAACTTGCCCGATGATTTGCGGGATTCGCCGATGGGGAAGAGTGTGTCGCTGGAAAGCTTGAGTTGATCGGCAGTGGCGAGAATGTTGGAAGGTTTGATGCGCGAATGAACGAGGCCTTTGCTGTGGAGATAAACGAGAACATCGAGCACGGGTTCGAGCATTTCGCGGCTTTCGGAAACCGTGAGAGCGCGCTGGGGGAGAATCTGGGAGAGGTCTTCTTCGGCATGCTCCATCACGACGTAGAGACGATCCCTATTCTCAAGGCGGCACCGGCCGATATCGAAGATGCGGATCAGATTGGGATGAGCGAGCTCCGTTGCGCGGCGCCAAAGAGAGAGCTGCAGATCGGCGGTGGTACCGGCGGGAATAAATTTGATGGCAGCTTTTTGAGATTGCGGACCGGCGAGCTGTGTGAGGAAAACGGCGGAATCATCCGTACCCCCTAAGTAATGTCGCAGCCGGAATCGATTGTCGATGACCTGACCTTCGCACTGTTTCCAGAAATCGCTCATAATAGACCTCCAACTGCAAATTCCTGTAAGCCGGCCAATGAGGACACTCCCAACAGCGTGGCGTGCACCGCCGAAAGAGCACCATGGCGTCTAAGGCAGGGCTGGAAGGTCTCGACGTGCGATTCGCAGGCGCCTGGGGCGGGGCGCTCGTCGCCCACATTCTGGCATGAAACAGGGTGGAATGGGGAGCGAGGTTCCTATCGGTTATGTAGAGGCTACAAGGGGCCCTGCGAAAGGCAGAAGGGCGCGATTCCGTTGATCACATGGTATTCATTGCAGGATGCACGTGAGCCATCGGCTTCGTTGCGCGTTCTGCTCGCAGAAGACAACCTGGTGAACCAGCGGCTGGCAACGCGGCTGCTGGAAAAGAGGGGCCACTCCGTGGTAGTGGCCGGAAATGGACCGACGAGATGGTATTTTGGGGCTCGGGTCACGCATACACGGACGATGATTTCTTGCGGGTCGTGAGGGGAAGGAGCAAGCGCTTGGGGCCGCTGACGAAGGGATTGCCACGCTCGTAAAAGCGAAGGAGCTGATCGGCGGCACGAGTAATACCGATGCGGATGGTCCTTTCGATTGGGCCAATGGGATGGCTGGTTTCGCCCAGCCAAAGTGAGCCGGGGGCACAAAGGTCGAGGCCGTCGTGGCGGCGATCGATTTGAAAGGCGGCGGCGAGGCGTCCGGGCCCGCGTGTGAGATCGAGAAGTTGAGTGGTCTTGCGGTGGCGCTGCATGAACTCGATGCCTTCCAGCGGTTCGATGGCGCGAATGAGGATTGATAGTTGAAAAAAATGTAGGCGTGGCCATGAGCGAGATACATCGAACGAATGCGCGGAGTAGGGCCGCGGAAGTGATGTCCGGCGGGATCGCCGGGCGGGTAGGCTTCCGTTTCCACGATGCGGCCGCTCAGGCGTCCCGCCGGGAGATCGTGGACGACCACTCTTCCGATCAGGAAGCGAGCGAGCCTAACGGTGTCAAATGGAAGTTCGGAGCGGCGGAGGCGGCGAATCGTGAATTTCGCCGGAGAGGATTTCAGAGCCACGCGCGATGGGAACATGGGATGTCGAGTCAGCGAGAGAGCAGTCTTTGGAGGTCGCCGGAAGAAACGAGATCCTGATATTCAGGGTGCTTGCGAATGAAACTAGAGACATAGGGACAGAGCGGGACAACCCGGAGACGATTGACGCGGGCGAAATCGAGCGCCACGCGGGCAAGTTTTGCAGCCAGGCCTTGGCCTTCGAGTGGCTGCGGCACTTCGGTGTGGGCAAAAACGATGCGGTCGGGAAAGCGGCGGTAGGTCATCAGGGCGCGAAGGCCATCGACGAGCATTTCGAAACGCTGCACCTCTTCGTTGTGGGTGACGGTTACCTTGTTGAGATTCACGGCCACGGTTCACCCCGCAGCTTTGCTGGTTTTTTCATTCCGGAAATAACTAAGTGCGCCGGATGGGCACTGCTCAACCTGTTTGATGATGCGCTCGGTTCCGGAGCCGTCCATGTTGATCCAGGGGCGAGCGTTGACGTTGAAGACTTCGCCGAGGCCCTGCACGCATTTGGCGGAATGAATGCAGACGCCGGGTTTCCAAATGACCGTAATTTCGCCGTTCGTGTACCTCTTTTCGGATTCGCTCATGAGGACCTCCGGGTGACCGGGCAAGTCTATCAGGGAATTTGGAAAAACTAAGAGGTAGGGGAGTCGGGAGGCTCGTTGTTAAAGAGGCGGGCGAGCTCAGCGTGATCGATGACTACAACGGGGTCACGCTGGATGGCGTCGAAGTATTTTTTCTGGAAGGCGTCGCCGGATTCCGTGGGAACAAACATTTTCCGGGCGAGAGAGAAGGCGCCGCTGGTGTATTCCGGGGTGACAGGTTCCTTGGCTGCCAGCGTTTCATCGATGCGGACGACGAATTCGGAGATGTTGTGCAGCCAGGCGAACTGCGCATGGTCGATGACCAGGCGGAAGAGCTCGCCGGTGTTGACGTGGCCGTGCTCGCGTTCGTACTCGCGGCGCTCCATGTTGAGAAGAGTCTTGTGGAGCCGCAGAAGAGCAAGGCGGAGGGAGAGAAGCTTCTCGCGGGCCGGGGAATCGTTGTTCGCGGGATATAAATTTGAGCTTGGAGAATCCATTTTTGGCTAACACCTCTATTCTCCGATAGTCGGCGCGCAATTTCAAAACGAATGCGCGGAGAAAAATCCTTCAACACCGAGTTCGCAACAGACACCGATCACGCGGCGAGGAAGAGAGAGGATTGAGATCAGTCGTGATAGCGCTGCTCACCGACGGGAAGCTGGATGGGAAGCCGGTTGCCCAGAGGCGGGAGCGGGCAAGTCGAGTAGGGAGTGTAGGCGCAAGGAGGATTTTCCAGGCGATTGAAATCGAGCACCAGCTCGCCGGGTTTATCGAGGCCGTTGCTGGGGAAGCCGGTATAGAGAAAGCGGCAGGCGCGGTAAGTGGTGGTGGTACTGGTTGCGTCGCGAAGAATGAAGAAAAGTTTCGCGACCGCGGGATCTTCGAGGACTGGTTCAAGCCGAAATGTTTTTCCCGCAAGCGTGAATTCTGCAGCACCGGGAACGGGCTGATCGTAGCTGGTGCCGACGAGAGTGGCGAGTGTGAGAGTCTTGTGCGGGGAATAGGGAATCCATTTGGCGGTCACTCGATAGGCGCGATCGGGCGGGTACCACTTGAGTTCGTGGAAACCGACGATGGCGAGAGAATGAGAATCCTTGATGCGGAGCGCGAAGCGCGCTTCGCGCCGGATCACGTACATGTTGAGAGTGCCGATGGTGAGATGGGGGGAGGCTTTGTCGTTGTTGGCTTCGGCTCGCAGGGATTGCGGCTTTGCGGGCGCCCCAGCGACTAGGAAATCGGGAGGGAATCCTCCCGGGGGAGGATTCAGCGTGACGGTTTCGGCTTCGAGGTGAAGAATGGCGAGATGCGCGGGGCTGCCGGTGGCGAGATGGATTCTGTTGTCAGGCCCGGAGCCGATTGAATTGTCGCCAGGCTGGAGCCATTCAAGGCCGGTGAGGGAGAGCCAGCCGTCTGGCTTCAAGAGGTCTCGGACATATTGCGTGCGCCATGCGGCGAGGTCTTTTTGCCAGGAAGTCCCTTGCGAGGCCGCAGGGTCGGGTAATAGCGCGAACAAAAGAGCGATCAAAGTCAGGCTGGCCAAGCGGTCCCTGAAGCGCATGAGCAAGTATAACTTGGAAGTGGGGAACGCTGAAAATGAAGACCAGGAAGGAAAGAACACGCCTGTGCGCCAGATTATTTGGAGGCCACGAATGCGGAACTGGAGGTAGATCGGTGAGGGGCAGAAGTATTTCTCCTTGGCATCCCCTATACACAATGAAGTATAGGGGTAAGTTATTGGCGACATGCAGCCTAGCAAAATCGATTTTCTAATGCATTCATGCCAAATTTTTAGTGCTGGGGATGCAACTTCTGGGGTTCTTTTCCTAATCAGATGAAAGTAGTCAAAATCATGCCTTTTCTCCGCGGGAGTGAAGAATCTTGGCTTGCTTCCGCGAAGCGAAGACAAAAGGAAAAGTGACTCTTATGAAAAAGTCGAAATTCGGCGCAGGTCTGCTGGCATTTTCTCTGCTGCTCGCAGCCAGCGCCATCGCTGGCAATTCCAACAAGGGTACGCTGAATGTCGGCGAGACCGTTACTGTCGCTGGCAAGCAGCTCCCGGCCGGCCGGTATCAAGTGGAATGGGCTGGAAACGGCTCGAATGTGGAACTCAGCATTTCCGACGGCAGGACGACGGTAGCCAAACTGCCGGCGCAGTTTATTCCGCTAAAGAAAGCCGAGGCCGCGAGTGGATATTCCACCAAGGCCGACCAGGCAGGTAACAAGTTGCTGACGGAAATTTTCTTCGGTGGGAAGAAATATCAGCTATCCATCGGCGAAGCTTCCACGGCAACGCCCACGCCTTCAGATAAGACAGAAGGGAGTAACTAACCCCGGCGCTTTTCTTCGCGGAGTTCTTCGTTACCATAAGGAGGGACCGTAGAGCGGTCCCTTTTTTTGTCTGTGTGCATTAGGGTCATGAGAAACTTTAGAGCGCAGCCACCTGGCAACAAGAGAGATTTGCAACATGGGACAGCGCTTTTGCGATCTGACAAAACTGGCTCCTATGAGAGTATGATCTGGGGTGATTGAACCGGCGGAGGGTTGGCATCTTCTTGAAATGGATTGATTTTATCTCCCCAGACGATTGCACTCCCCAAAAACAGTTCTGGTTTTTAGCATCGGAGGAAGCTTCATGATCGTAGGTGTGCCCCGAGAGAGCTTTCCCGGAGAGCGGCGTGTGGCGCTGGTCCCCGCAGCCATTCCGAATCTAACCAAAGCGGGCTTGGAAGTGGCAGTCGAGGCCGGAGCGGGAGCGGCTGCGGGCTATCCGGACGCCGACTTCGCCGCGAAGGGCGCGAAGATTGCCGCCGATCGCGCCGAAGTGTTTCGCGCCGCAGACATCGTGCTGCAAATTCTTTGTTATGGATCCAACGACAAGACCGGCAAAGCTGACCTTCCCCTTTTCCGCAACGGCCAGGTGCTCATTGGATTTCTGAGGCCGCTGGGCTCCATCAAGACTATTCAGGAAATCGCCGCCAAGGGAGTGACTTCGTTTTCCGTCGAATTGATGCCGCGAACGACGCGCGCCCAAAGCATGGACGTGCTGTCATCGATGGCCACGATTTGTGGTTACAAGGCGGTCGTGCTTGCGGCGGATACTTCGCCGCGCATTTTCCCGATGCTCACGACGGCTGCAGGGACTATTACTCCGGGCCGCGTTTTTGTGATTGGAGCGGGTGTGGCGGGATTGCAGGCGATTGCCACGGCGCGGAGACTTGGCGCTGTGGCCTCAGCCTACGACCTGCGTCCCGCCGCAAAGGAGCAAGTCCAGAGCCTGGGCGGACGGTTCGTCGAGCTTCCCATCGAGGCGAAAGATGCCGAGGATGCGCGCGGGTATGCGCGGGCGCAGGACGAAACGTTTTACAAGCGCCAGCGTGAATTGCTGGGGAAAATTGTAGCAGAGAGCGACGTGGTGATCAGCGCGGCGGTCATTCCAGGGAAGAAGCCTCCGATTCTGGTGACCAAGGAGATGGTAGCAAGCATGGCGCCGGGGTCCGTAATCGTTGATCTGGCCGGCGAGCGCGGAGG
>QHZC01000049.1:10982-12400 GCA_003224515.1 Acidobacteriota bacterium | reverse complement strand
GCACACACCCTTGATGTCCTTGACGAATGCACTCGATGCCATCGCTGTGGTCGGAGCCATCATTCTTGCGGGTGAGTATCACGCGCACGGAGCGACCCTCGCAAAGGTGCTGGGAACGATTGCGATCGTTGCGGCAACGAGCAACATCGTCGGTGGATTCCTGATTACCGACCGGATGCTGAGAATGTTCAAAGCGAGCGGGCCGAAGAAACCATGACCAACCTGCCCGGGACGGAGCAGATCATCGAGATCACCTACCTGATTGCGACTGCGCTCTTCATCCTATCGCTCAAGTGGCTGAGTTCGCCGACAACGGCGAGGCGCGGGGTTTTCGCTGGCGAACTTGGCATGCTGCTGGCGATTGCCGGAACTTTACTGCATCACAGTATCGTGGAGTACAAATGGATTCTGATCGCGCTGGTGCTCGGAACGATTATGGGGGTGCCGCTTGGCGAAGTCGCGATGACCGCCGTGCCGCAGCGGACGGCACTGAGTCACGCGTTTGGGGCCCTCTGCGTGACTCTGGTCGGCACCGCGGAGTTTTATTTGCGCACCCCGGATGTGCCGCGCTTCATGATGGGCGTCCTGTCGCTGGAGGTCATCCTCGGATCGCTGACGTTTGCCGGCAGCTTGATGGCCGCAGGAAAATTGCAGGAAGTATTGCCGCAGCGACCGGTGACCTATAAAGGACAGAACATCGTCAACCTGGGACTCCTGGGTGTGTCGATCGTTGTGGCCGGTATGCTGGTAGCACACCCGGAAAAGACGCAGCTCTTCCCATTGATCGTCGGCATTCCTCTTCTGTTCGGTGTGATGATGATCATTCCCATCGGCGGCGCCGATATGCCCACAGTGATTTCGCTTTTGAATTCCTACGCGGGGCTCTCCGCTGCCGCGATGGGATTCGTCCTGGACAGCAAACTGCTGATTATTGCAGGCGCGTTGGACGGCGCCTCGGGCTTGATCCTTTCCGTGAACATGTCAAAAGCGATGAACCGCTCGTTTTCAAATGTGCTCTTTGGAGCTTTTGGTCAGGAGCAGACGGTGGCCGCAGGCCAGCAAGAGGCGCGGCCGGTGCGCAGCGCGACACCGGAGGAAGCGGCGGCGATCCTTGCTGCGGCAAACAAGGTGGTCATCGTTCCCGGTTACGGAATGGCCGTGGCGCAAGCACAACACAAGGTGCGCGAATTGTACGACGCGCTGACCAAGCGCGGCGTGGATGTGAAATTCGGCATTCATCCAGTCGCCGGCCGCATGCCCGGGCACATGAATGTTCTGCTCGCGGAAGCGGACATTCCGTATGACAAACTGCTGGACATGGACGAAATCAACGGAGATTTTCCGCAGACCGATGTGGCGCTAGTGATCGGAGCGAATGACGTCACTAATCCCGCAGCACGAACTGACGCAGCAAGCCC
>QHZC01000049.1:4822-10848 GCA_003224515.1 Acidobacteriota bacterium | reverse complement strand
TGTTGTTGTGGACTCTTCAGCGCTTGCTCAAGAGACCGACTCTCAACCAAGACACAAGAGAGCCGACTGTGCCTACTCGTAGCGCAGGGCCACGATGGGGTCGACGCGCGTGGCGCGGCGAGCGGGGATGGAACAAGCTGCCAGGGCGACGACGAGTATGAGAAGAGCGACGCTCAAGAAGGTGAGCCAGTCGCCCGGAGTGACGCCGTACAGCATGCTCCTCAGGAGACGCGTGAGCGCGAGGCCGGCGGGCACGCCGATGGCGACGCCCGCGAGAGTCGCCCGAATGCCCTGGCGAAGAACCATTCGCATGATGTCGCGACGCTGCGCGCCCAGAGCCACGCGGATGCCGATTTCCCGAGTGCGCTGCAGCACCATATGTGAGATCAACCCGTACAAACCCACGACAGCGAGAACCAAGGCAAGCGCAGCAAGGCTGCCAATCAGATAAGAAGGATACCGGCGGAGGAAAACCGCGGGAGATTGATTGGCTATTTGTTCCAGGGATTGCGGTTGGATCAACGGGAGCTGAGGATTCATTTCCTGCAAGGCAGCGCGGACGGTTCCGATGAACGCGCCGGGCTCGCCTGTCGTGCGCACCATGTAGCTCAGGAACGTTGAAGGCCCCTGATCGTCGGGTGTGTAGATGATAGGTGGGGGCGGCGCGGCAAGATCGATAGACGCAGTATCCCCAGCCACGCCGACGATTTGAAGAAAGGGATTCTGCGTGCTGTAAGTGAAACGGATGCGTTTGCCGATGGGGTTTTCCCCAGGGAAATAGGCCTTGGCGAACGCACGGCTGACGACAACGACGTCAGGCGCGCCCTGGACATCCCGTGCGTTGAAGAAACGGCCGTCAGAAAGAGGAATTTTCAAGGAAGAAAAATAGCCCGTGCTGATGGTGATGATTTGACATTCGTCTTCCTGCCCAGTGGCGGTGGGGCGGCCTTCGATAACGAATCGGATCGTGCCGCTGCCGCCACTGGCGGGAATTCCCGAGGTTTGGCCCACGTCCAGGACGCCCGGCAAAGAACGGAGCCGCCGCGTGAATTCGTGATCGAAGCGCACTGCGGCCGCGCTGTAGTAGGGAGGGGTCTTGTCGCTGGGATAGGAAGAGTCCGGCAAGTTCACGGAAAAGGTCAAAACGTTGTGGAGGTTGAAGCCCGGGTCTTGTCCCAGAAGGGCGTGGAGACTCTTGAGGAGGAGGCCGGCGCCGACGAGCAGAACGAGAGAAATTGAGATTTCGGCAATGACCAAGGTGTTGCGCAGGTGAGCCTGACCTGCGCTCTTGCCACCCCGCGCTTCATCTTTCAAGACATGGTTCAGAGACGTGCGCGAAGCGTCCAAGCCGGGAGCCAACCCGAAGAGAATTCCGGTGAGCACGGTCACGCCGCCAAGAAAGAGAAGGACGGGAAGGTTCATTGCGGCGTCACGCAAATACGGCATGGACTGTAACTGAGATTCGGGGATGGCAGCGACGAGCAAATTGACAACCCACTGAGCGCCGAGAAGCCCAACGGCAGCGCCGATAAAGGAGAGCAACAAGCTTTCGGTCAGCAACTGGAAGAGCAGGCTGGCCCGGCTCGCGCCGAGGGCAGAACGTACGGCGAATTCCTTGCGGCGGCCGATGGAACGGGTCATGACGAGGTTGGCGACGTTGGCGCACGTGATCAGAAGGACGAATCCCACAGCTCCCAGAAGAATAAGCAGGATGGGCCGAACCTTGCCCACGATTTGTTCCGTGAGACTTTCCATGACAAAGAACGTGGAGCTGTTTTCCTTTGGATATTCGCGGGAAAGCTGTGCATTAATGCTCTGCATTTCCCCGCGGGCCTGATCGGGAGAGACGCCCGGGGCGAGGCGGCCGAAGACACTGAGCCAGCGGAGACTGCGGCGCGTGATAGGATCTCCACTCTGGTGAATGGGAACCCATAGCGGCGAGGATCTGGCGGGTGCAAACTCAAAGTCGCGCGGAAGAACGCCGACAATCGTGACGGGCTTGCCGTCCAGGTGGACGATGCGCCCAACGACGTTCGGATCGGCGCCAAACTCGGCGCGCCAGAAGGCATCCGTAAGGATCGTTACGCGCGGACCATCGGACTGCATTTCGCCTTCGATAAAATCACGTCCGAGCGCGGGCTTAACGCCGAGCGTGGAGAAAAAGCTAGGAGTAACTTGCGCGGCGAATATGTTTTTGGGCTCCCCGTTGGCGGTAAGTGTGAAAGCGTCCCCGCTGTAGGCCGCGAAGGATTGGATGCCCTTTGCCGTGCGCTTCCAATCCAGATAGTCCGGGTAAGAAGCTTGCGCACCCGTCGTGCTGTTGTCCGATTGACTGCGCGCCTCCCCGAGATGGAAGAGCTTGCCGGGGTCGCGATAAGGCAGCGGATGCAGGAGGGCCGAGTAAACGACGGAAAAAATGGCGGTATTGGCACCGATGCCGAGAGCAAGCGTCAGCACAACTACCAGTGTGAAGCCAGGGCTGCTCCAGAGCGTACGCATGCCATAGCGCAGGTTTTGCCTGAGTGCGCCCATCGTCAGACCTCCGAATAGAACAGAAGCAGCAGGCAAGCCGCTGACCATCCGCCCACAAGTTACACTGCTGAACAAGAAAGACTTAAGCGGGGACCTCAAGCAAGATCAAAGATGCCGGTGCCCGGAATTGGGACAAGGAGTGCGGATTCGGACAGCAGCAAGACCCGCGAATCGTCTCGCGGCTACTTTGCGTCGTGGAAGATGATGCCCAGCGTGTAGCGAGTACCGCGATGCACGTGACTGACGCCGTGGCGCAGATTGACGCGGTAGTAGCCACGCGAACCCTTCACGGGCCGGTAGCGCGTGGCGAAGATGATCGCTTGGCCTTGATCGGCAAGGACAACCTGCGGCTTGGACTGTGCACGGGGTTGCTGCTCGACGAGGATGAACTCTCCTCCTTCCCAATCGCGGCCTTGCTGCCCGAGCAGGAACACCATTTGCAAGGGAAAGCTAACCTCGCCGTAGAGATCCTGATGAAGACAGTTGTAGCCTCCGGTCTCGTAGTGGAGCATAAGTGGTGTTGGTTTCGGCTGCCCGGCTTTGTGGCAAATTTTCAGGAATGCTGCATGGTCGCGGGGATATCGAGGAACGTTTTCGCCGAAGGCTTCCGCCCAGTGATTGGCCACTTCGGCGAGGTGGGGATAAGCGCTGCTTCTGAGCTCTGCGATCAATTCCGGGAGCGGATTGGCAAAGTACTTGTAGTCGCCGATGCCGAAGCGATAGCGCTCCATGACGATGTGGCTGCGAAAACGGCTGGCATCGTTGAAAAGCGCGGTGACGGAGTCGCATTCCGCAGGCGAGAGAATGGGAGCTGTAATCGCATAGCCGCTCTGCGAAAGAGACTGCTCGGCGTTTTTCCAGTCCAGCGCGTCGATCCTCTGGGTAATGGAGGGTGTAGCGGCAGTATTTCTTGCTGCTTGAGCCATGCGGCCTCCCAAGGTTCACGATGCCCGCTCGAAAATAGAAAGCTTAGAGCAGAGCGTCCCACAGAATCTATCCGATCTTCGCCCTCAAATTAGGCTTCCCATGGCAGGCCAAAATCCAGAGGCGTGGGCCGAGGGGTGCCTCATGCAACTGGCGCTTAAATCATCCCCCGGTTCGGTGCTATAGTGTGGCGCAGGCCGGATGGACCAACCCGGCGTTTTGCTGCCGAATCGAATAAGGTAGCAGTACCTTTCCAAGGAAAAGACTCGCACGTTGAGGAGAGCCGGATGAAAACATGGTTCGCGGAGGGCATTTCTGCAGTTGTCGGCTGCGGCTACCGCAGCGATGGCTTTCCGCATCGCTACCGAGGCATCCCTCGCGGCGGAAGATCGCAATGTTTTTCATCCGGGAGCGGTAGTGATCGACGCGAATGAAAATCCTCTGCCCTTGCGACGCCGCCAGAAAGGCCATCGTGGATATGGCGCCGCAGGGCGGCCGATATTCCTATTGGCTGAAGGAAGAGTTCGTGAAGACCTTCACCGAGATGGAGGGCCTGAAACCGGAATACCTGCGCGTCTTTCCCGGCTCGAGTGAACCGCTGCATTTCTCGGTACTCTCGTTTACCTCACCAACCAAGAGCTACGTCACCGCCGATCCCGGTTACGAAGCTGGTATGAAAGCGGCGAAAATCTCCGGAGCGCGTATCGTCAAAACTACGCTGACGAAAACGTATTCGCATGATATCAAAGCCATGCTCGCCGCGGCCCCCGACGCCGGCCTGTTCTACGTGTGTACCCCGAACAATCCGACTGGAACGATGACTTCGCACTCCGACATCGAGCAACTACTGGCCGCGAAACCAAAAGGTTCGGTGGTGCTCGTGGACGAAGCCTACATTCATTTTTCGGACGGTGTTTCCGCCCTCGACCTGGTGAAGGCCGATCAGGACGTAATCGTGTTGCGAACCTTCTCGAAGATTTACGGCATGGCCGGTATTCGCTGTGGACTAGCCATCGCGCGTCCCGATCTGCTGGCGAAACTGGAAAACTTCGGCGGCTGGAGCGCCATGCCGATTACCGCGGTGGCCGCCGCGACCGCAAGCCTGAAACACGAGCATCTCGTTGCGGAGCGCAAACAGCTGAATGCCGCAATCCGGCAAAAAACATTTGATTGGCTCTCCCGCCAGGGCTATTCCTACGTCCCCTCCGAGTCCAACTGTTTCATGCTGGATACCAAGCGCCCCGCGAAAGAAATCATTGACGCGATGGCCACGCGCAACGTGTACATCGGCCGAATCTGGCCCGTCTGGCCGACTTACACGCGCATCACCGTCGGCACTCAGCCGGAGATGGAAGCCTTCCAGGAAGCTTTCCAGGCGGTCATGAAGGGCTCGACCACCACGGGCTACGCGCCTTCGCTCAAAAGGCGCCGCTGGTATGCCGACGGCCAGTCCTGGCCCACCGTGTAACGGACACCACTGAAATCCAGAATGGACTTGATCGCCGAAGACTCAAATAGTTGCCTGCGTAGCCAAACCCGAGACGTAAACCGTGGAGGAAGGTCAGAGAAAAAAGCCCTGCCCCTATCCACAGCATGGACTCCTGCTGATAGTAATCCTTTCCGAGGTTTTCAACGGTTTAATCCTAGCCGCAGTCGTCTCTCTATCAGGAAAATATACAAGAGGATGGAACGCGCAAGGTCTCGGCAGCCTCAGAATTCCTAAAGCGGGTTGCGAGCAAAACTGTTGAACTAGCTATTCGTCTTAACTCTCAGACTATACCTGTACCATGCTTGCGAACATTGAAACGAAGCCTGGTGGTCGAATCATCTTTAAGTATTGGGAGAAGTTGCAGTCAGATTAGGTGAGTGACCATTCGAGGGCGAGAATGGCGCGGTGCCGTGAAACTGCTCGGCTTCCGTGGAGCCGGCCAGGGCCGTTGTGGAAGAGTTGCCGCCGGAAACCACCTGAGCGATTTCATCGAAATACCCGGTTCTGACGGCGCGATAGCCGAGTTCCTGTGCGGCGAACTCTTCCTGCTGGAGTTTCGAGTAAGCGGTCATGCCCGCCTGCGAATAGCCCCGTGCAAGATGGAACATGGACATATTCAGCGCGTGGAATCCCGCCAGCGTAACGAACTGGAATTTGTAGCCCATCTTGCCGAGTTCCTGCTGAAAGTTGGCGATGGTGACGTCGTCGAGCTTCTTTTTCCAGTTGAACGACGGCGAGCAATTGTAGGCCAGCAACTTGCCAGGGAATTTCGCATGAATCGCGTCGGCGAACTTCTTCGCCTCGGCGAGATCGGGCGTGGCGGTTTCGCACCAGAGCATGTCGGCGTAGGGAGCGTAAGCGAGGCCGCGGGCAATGGCCGCCTCGATCCCGCCGCGGAACTGGTAGAAGCCTTCCGGGGTGCGTTCTCCGTAGATGAATGCCCGGTCGCAGGGGTCCGCGTCAGAGAGCAAAAGACCGGCCGAATTGGCGTCGGTGCGGGCGATGAGAATCGTGGGCACGCCGCAAACGTCCGCAGCAAGACGCGCAGCAACGAGTTTTTCGATGAACTCGCGCGTGGGCA
>QHZC01000049.1:0-4777 GCA_003224515.1 Acidobacteriota bacterium | reverse complement strand
GTCTTCGAAATGAACGCCCGCGGCGCCCGCTTCAATCATGGCTTTCATCAGTTCGTAGGCGTTCAAAGAGCCGCCAAAGCCCGCCTCGGCGTCGGCGATGATAGGCGCAAACCAATAGGTGCCGGACTTCTTGCCTTCTGCCGACTCGATTTGGTCCGCGCGCAGTAGCGCGCGATTGATGCGCTTCACCAGATTCGGCGCGGAATCGCAGGGATAGAGGCTCTGGTCAGGGTACACGTCACCCGCGGTATTGCCGTCAGCGGCAACCTGCCAGCCGCTCCCGTAGATCGCTTTCAGACCGGCTTGCACCGTTTCAATGGCCTGATTGCCGGTGATAGCGCCGAGCGCGGCAACGTAGGGATCGGTGTGCATAAGATTCCAGAGACGCTCCGCACCGAGGCGCGCCAGCGTGTACTCGATCTGGATGGAGCCGCGCAGCCTCAGCACATCCGAATGGGAATACGGACGCGTGATGCCGGACCAGCGTGGATCCGTGGTCCAATAAGAGAGTGGGTGACGTTTGTTGGCGTTCCCGTTGGCCCCGTTGGATGACATGCTTGCTCCTTAGTATCGACTGACTCACGACTCGTGATTGGCAATCCAAGGAAGATTCTTGCTTTCGCAAACTGCTCGTTCGTCGGAGCACAGCCTGAAGGCTGTACTCTGAAACCGTTCCTCACGCCGGATTGAACTCCGCCCCGCGGATCATCTCTTCGCTGATGCCGCGCGCTTCCCGAAGCGTCGCGGCCATCTGCGGATCGCTATTCTTTGCCGTTTCCCGCAACAGACGGTCGAGCTCTTCGTCAAAGAGATCGTGAATGAGTTCCGAGGTGTGAAGAACAGGCGTGCCTCCCTCATCGAGAACTTCGACTTTGTCCGAGTGTTTCATCCGCTGCGCGATCATCAACCGGTAGATGCGATCCGTGGCGAGATCTTCCATGTAGCCATCGAGGAGACTCGCCCCTTTGCCACTGAGCACGCCATTGCGATAGCGAATGACGGTACGAACCGCGGCGCGCGTTCCGGCCAGCGTGCGTTTGCCAACTCCGGTCGGAAGCGGGCGAAGATCGGGATGCGCGCCGGTGTTCGCGGGGCGCGCTTGAAGCTGATTCGGAGCCGGGAACTGGCTCACTGCGATTTCGTTTTGATCGGGATGTCCCGTCCAGGCGCCGTCCATCAGCGAATTGGCCTCGTTCTTCTTGTCTTCCGCAAGAATCTTCAACGCCCGCGCGTTCAATTCTGCATCTTCGCGACTGGGGTAGAGCGCGGTCATGCCGCCGATCGCGAGTATCCCGTGTTTGTGGCAAATCTCCGGCAACAGATTGCGCAAATTCTGGAAGAACGCGACATTGTGCGGAATGGTGTTGCGATCGGGAAGTACCCACTCGGGGTTTTCGAGATTGAAGTGGATCAGGCTGGCCATATAGTCCCAGCGGCCGAGATTGAGCCCCACGATGTGGTCGCGAAGATTCCAGGCAAACTCTTCCATCTGAAAAGCGAGCGGATGCGACTCGACCAGTGCCATGCACTTGATGGCATTCGTGGGCAGGCCCCTGAGGCGGGCAATCATCTGGAAAAGATCGCGCCACCAGAGAGCCTCGTCTGCGGATTCGGACTTGGGAATGTAAATACAAAGAGGATGCTTCAGCGCGCTGAAGTCTGCCTGATAAGCCACCATCGCGACGTCGAAGAGCGATGCCGGAAGCAATTCCCCGGGCAGGATGCCAGCCTGGTGTAAATGCAAGCCGCGGGGCCGCGTGAAAATGACTGTTGCACTAGGATTGATTCCGACGGTTTTGTTGCGCTTGCGGTCAAAGTAGGTGAGCCGGCTGGCGAGCGCTTCCAAAATATTCCTGAGGCCTTGTGAATTGTGCTCCCAGACGTTGGCGGTGGAGTCTTCCAGATCGAGCATCACGCCGGGAGCGCCGGAATTCAGCATTTTCACGACAAGATCGGCGTCATCGGCGGGCCCGGTCATCTGATTCCGCTGATCCGCGCACCAGGCGGGAAGCTCAATGCGCCAGGAATTCGTGGTGGCCACCGAGGGCGGCAGGTAATCGGGAAGCTTGCCGGCGTGGGCTTCGGCCAGGGCGTAATCACGGCGGGCGATCAACGCGCGCTGCCGCAACGTGAGCGCGGCGTGCAGCGGGGCGAGAAATTCGAGAAAGCCCTCAGGGAGATCGCGAGCAGAATCGAAATCCGGCGGAGCGGAATTAACCGCCACGATGCGATTCGAAAAGGGCAAGGGAGCGAGTGCCGGATTCGGTTTGGTGGTAGCGGTAGCCATAGTCAAGGTCAGTCCTTTCCGGTACGAATTCGAACGGAAGCCGGCCGACCAACTAGAAAGGCAATTCGAAGGCCAACCGGCAGAAACGCGCAATCTCTAAGGCCAATTTGCTCAAGGAGATAGGAGGGTCTCTGGGGGAGACGAACCAGACCGTGGGGGAAAGCGGACATCCAGGCGAGTAATTTGCGCACCATCGGCGACTTCTTTCCTTCCCGAATCCTTCTGTTCAGCATATTGAACATATGTTCAGCTCACTTTTCCCTTCTACCGGAGCAGCGCCGCAGCCGCAAGACGATGTTCAATATCCTGAACAATTATTCTATACTTGGGCGATTAGTTTTTTTTATCGGGGGGGCCATGACAGCCACGGAGACTAGTCCCGCGACCGCGGTAGAGCGGGCACTGAGTATTCTGGAAGCCGCCGCGCAACGCCGCAAGGGACTGACCAACGCGGAGATCAGCCGCAAGCTCGGGATACCGAAGAGCTCCGCGAGTTACATCCTGAGGACTCTAGAAAAACGCAGCTACTTGCGGCGTGAAGCCGAGACCGGGAGGTATCGGCTGGGCTTGAAAATATTGAGTCTTGGCGGCGACGCGCAAGCGAATCTGGACATCGCGGACGTGGCACTGCCGTTTATGACCTCGCTGGTGGAGCGAATTCATTTGACCGTGCACCTGGCGGTCTTGGACCAGGGCGAAGCAGTTTACATCGAGAAGGTGGAAGCGCCGGGATTCTTCAAAGTGAACACGTGGGTGGGGAGGCGGATGTTTTTGCATTCCACGAGCGTCGGCAAATGCTTGCTGGCCTGGCTGCCGAGGCACGACGTGGAGACAATTGCAAAGCAGCAGGGTCTGAAGAAGAGAACGCCCGAGACCATTACCAGCATGCCAAAGCTGCTTGCGGACCTGGAGCACGTGAAGCAGTCGGGATACGCAGTGGATGACGAGGAAAACAGTTTGGGTGCGCGGTGCCTTGGCGCCCCCATCTTCGACGCCATGGGGAATGTAACGGCGGCGCTCGGCGCCAGTGGCACGCTGACGCAAACTGATGAGGCCAATATGCCGCGGATCATCGAAGCACTGAAGGAAACAGCGCGGCGGATATCGCGGCAATTACAGAAAAGCGGAGCAGTAGGCGCCGTGTAGCGAGCGGCCCCGTGCACCCGCGACGACCAAATTGTTCTTTACCGAGAAAACGTTGGGAACTTGATTGGCTCGCAGACCCGCGAGATTCTTGTCGGTTTCGCTGTCGACAACGCCCTCGAGAGTAACGTTGCCGTTTTTGACGATGATGTGAATGGAAGGCACGGCCTGAATGGAATAACGCGAGAGGCCGGGGTCCCCATAAATGGCGCGGTACAGGGCACGGCGGAGCTGGTCATCCATCGGCGAGGGTGGAAGAACCTCAATGTTGTTCACAACCGAAGCGACTCCTTCGATGCTCTTCACGGCGGCCTCAGCGTCGGATTTCAAAACTGGCCGAGTCACCTGGCCGTACAGAGCCACCTTATCGCCGTCCACCTGATAGGCGAGATTGTCGAACACGGAATACCACGGCAACATGACCAGTTGGTGCCGGACTTCCTTATAAAGCTTTTCTCGATACTTTGCTTCGCTGCGCTGTTTTTTCTCATCCTGTGGCCAGGCGGCCGTGGAATAGGGCAACGCCACGATCGGCACGGCGAGCAGCGCTGCTGCAAGCAGGGCCCGGAGTTCCTTTCTCATGACTTCCTCCTGAACAGACGTCCTATAGTTCTTCGGCCAGTTAGATTCAAGACGCAGGGCAAGCGGCTGCCCGCTTCCTTGCAGGCGGGAGGTGTTAGCATAGTTCATATATGAATAGCAACAAGTATGGAATTCTCTCGCAGCGAGAGAAGCCATGAGAGCAGCGCGGCCAGGCGAATGCTGACGACCACGGAGAGAGGGGCGTAATGCTGGTCATCGCACATCGCGGGGCATCGGGGAACGCGCCGGAAAATACGCTGGCGGCGTTCAAGAAAGCTGTTGCGTTGGGGGCGAATTTCATCGAGACGGATTTGCAGCTTTCCCGCGATGCGCGTTTCGTGGCCATTCACGATGCAACGGTGAATCGAACCACGAACGGGCAGGGGACGGTGCATGACATGACGCTCACGGAGCTGCGGCGGCTGGATGCCGGGTCGTGGTTCGGAAGCGAATTCGCCGGAGAGCGCATCCCTACGCTGGAAGAAATTCTGGAGTTCTCCAAAAAAAATGATGTGGTGTTTTATCTGGAGATCAAGCCGGCCGGTTCGTGGGGCGGTGAACACGCGTTGATTGGCGCGCTGCGCGAATCGGGGGAGATACCGCGGGCGGTGGTGATTTCTTTTGATGCGGCGATCGTGCTGAGTTTGCGGAAAATCGAGCCAATGTTGATGACCGGACTTCTGTACGACGGGCAGATCGCGAATCCGCTGGAGAAGGCCGTCGCCATCGGCGCGCGGCAATTGGTCGTACGAGGAGATCTGGTAA
>QHZC01000367.1 GCA_003224515.1 Acidobacteriota bacterium | reverse complement strand
CTATAGCAGTCGGTGGGAAGACTGGTGTAGTTATTGTTGACGTGGCAACTCGCACAGGCCGCGCTGGTGTGCTTCCCGGTCAACGGAAACGGTGTGTTGTTATGATTAAACGCCCCCTGGGTCCAAGCCACGGTGTTGTGGCACACCTCGCAGGTGGTCGGAAAACCCAGCTGAATGTGGTTCATCGGGCTGAGGGCATTGTTGAAGTCGGTCTGGTGGCACGTAACGCAGGTGGTGCTCCTCAGACTGTAGTTGTTACTGACATGGCAGGAACTGCAGGCTGCGCTTATGTGCGCCCCGGTCAGGGCAAAGCCGGTTGAGGCGTGATTGAAGGTCGCGCCCGTCCACGAGGAGGTCGAATGGCAGACCGTACAGTCGGTGGGAAATGCTGCCGCCACGTGGCTCGGATTGGTGGTGCCCTGGAAATCGGTTTGATGACATCCGATACACGCCGTGTTCGTCAGTTGGAAGTTGTTATTGACGTGGCAGGAAGCGCAGGCCACGCTCACGTGCGCCCCGGTCAAGGGAAACCCGGTTAGGTTGTGGTTAAAGGTGGCGTTGGTCCACGAGGCGGTCGAATGGCACGTCTGGCAATTGGTGGAAAAGCCACCCAGCACGTGATTGGGATTGGTCGTACTTCGGAAATCCTGCATGTGACAGGCCGAGCAGGCGGTATTGGCAGCCGTCAGACTGAAGTTGTTATTCACATGGCAGGAAGCGCAGGCCACGCTCACGTGCGCCCCGGTCAACGGAAATCCCGTGGCGCTGTGGTCAAAGTTGGTCACCAGCCAGGTGTTTACTCCGTGGCAGGCCTGGCAATTGGTGGAAAAACCGGCCGCCACGTGATTCGGAGTCACCGCATACTGGAAGTCCCGCGCGTGGCAGGAATAGCACTCCGTCGATAGCCCGGTGAATTGCCCGCTGGCGCCGTTCTTATGGCAGGCAATGCAATCGACCGCGGCATGGGCGCCGATGAGCGGGAAGCGATTTTCGTGAGCGCGTACTGCCTGCAGCGACACACTCCAGCCGATCACGCTGTGACACTGCTCGCAAGTGGCGCCAAATTGCCCGCGATGAATATCGGCGTGACAGTCTGAGCACCGCGTGCCTACGTTGCTGAAGACCAGCTTGGTATGGCATTGGATGCAATCCACCTTGACGTGCATGCCGCGCAAGGGATAACTGGTCTCCTTGTCGTGGTCGAATTCCGGAATCGCCCGGATCGGTTTCCAGCTGGTCTGTGTATGGCAATTCTCGCAAGGGATGGCTAAAGGGCCATGCGGGCTGCGCGTCTGAGAATCGGGCACACGACGATCCTGTCCCAGGGCCGGAGCCCGGACCATCAACACCAAAGAAAACAACAAAACCAGAGGTAGTGTTATCCGCTTGGACATGGGCTGCGCACGCTACCGGCCCCTGTGCTGAAGGGCCCGCATTCAGATACCCCCCAATTCCTGGCAGCGACGATTAGTTTATTAACCATGCCCGCCTCGAACCACTGTCCTAACGGGCAATAATGTACGGGGGTCCTGACCGGGCCTTCGGCCAAGCATCCCCAGCCTTCCTCCGAGTCCGGCGCGCAAGCTTGCCTTTCGTTGGAGATAAATTGGAGATGGAGATAAATTGGATACGCTTTTCAGGAAGCTTTCGGAGAGAAAAGTCCTCTCACCTTGCGGTACAGGCCGGGAGTTCGACTTCCGTGTCGTCCAGCACTATTCCCCAAAAACGCGCATCTAAAGGGCTCTGGGTAAGCGCGCGGCGGCTCGCGATCTTGCTCGGCTGTGCTAACCCTGCACGGTGAAGCGCACGGGCAAGATGAGGATTTTGTCCCCTTCCTGGATCGAAATGTTGTAGCCGCCGGATTTCACCTGTGGGACTTTCAAGATGATCTTGGCGCTGCCTTGCTCCACCAACGTGGCTTTATAATCGTCCTTATCGTCGGAGAGGTATACCGCTGAAACGGAATCCTTACCCAGATTTTCTCCGGTCAAGGTGACGCTGTCATTGACCTTGCCTGCGGCCGGGGCAACGCCGGTTATTTTCGGAGAATTCTGTCCGACGGCACGCGACGCCAAGCACACCAGGAGAGCCACAGCGACGAAGCTGATCTTGAGACACATTCGCTTACGCGAAAGGCATACACTTCCGTTCTCCACCCTAGGGAGGCGACCAAACCGCGAGGAGCCCGGATCGACGGCTGGAGTATTAGCCATGGATCTACCTCCAAATTGTCGGTCAGAAGGCGATTATTTGCGGTGAAGATACGCCCGCAGCGTAAGCGTGTCAAGCATTCGGCCAGCTTGCCCAGGGTGATTTTGTCCAGGTACGTAACGCCCACAAAGGTTAAGCAGTTGTAGTTTCGTGTGGACTTTTTTCCTGCGTTTGTGTATCTTCATCCCGGCATGCATCCCGATCCGGTTGACTCCGTTTCGCGAGCGCAGCTGTGCGAGACGGTGGTGCGGCTGGTTCGTTCCGATGAACAGCCGCGCTACCAGCAGCTCATGCGCGAGCATCACTACCTGGGCTATTTGCCCAAGATCGGAGAAACGCTCTGGTACGTGGCGAGTTGGCGAGAGCAATGGCTCGCCCTGTTGAGCTTCTCGGGCTCGGCGCTGAAATGCGCCCCACGCGATCACTGGATCGGTTGGAGCCTGCGCCAACACTACGGCCGCTTGAAGCTGGTGGTCAACAACAGCAGGTTTCTAATTCTTCCCGACGGGCACGTCTTCAACTTAGGGTCTCGCGTTCTGTCCCTGTGCGAAAGGCGTTTGCCGGGGGATTGGGAAAAAGCCTTCAGACACAGCGTGGTGTTGCTGGAAACCTTTGTGGACCCGCAGCGTCATCGCGGGACGGTGTACCGGGCGGCGAACTGGGTGTATATCGGAAACACGCGCGGATATCGCCGGACCCACGCGGGATACACGAACACGCCGCAAACCCCCAAGATGGTGTTTGTCAAACCGCTGCGGGCCGACGCCCGCCAAGTCTTGTGCAGTCCGATTCTTTCTCCACCCTATCGTTTCGGAGGCACGACCATGAGAATGACCGCCGAGCAGATGCGTTCGCTCCCCTCGTTTTTTGCGCAGATCCCTGATCCTCGCCGGGCCCAGGGGACGCGGCATCGTCTGTCCACGGTGCTGGGAATCGCCGCGGGGGCGGTGCTGTGCGGGATGCGCGGGTACCAGGCCATTGCCGAGTGGGCCCAAAGCCTGGGGCAGCAGTCGCGGCGGCGCTTCAGCTGCCGTTACGAAGGGAACCATTATGTGGTGCCCAGTGAGTACGTCCTCCGCGATGTCCTGATCCGCGTCACTCCGGCCGATCTGGATCGGGCCTTGCAACGCTGGAAGGAACGCTACGGGGCAGGGGATGAAACTCTGGCCATCGACGGCAAGACCATGCGCAATGCCCTGGATGAGGAAGGTCAGCAGACGCATGTGCTGAGTGTCGTCGGTCACCAGACCAAGACCTGCTACACCCAAAAAAAGTTGGCACCCGGCCCGTAGCGGGGAAGGAAAAGGACGAAGTCAAACGCACGAAGGAGATCAAGACGGTGATCCCGCTGCTGGACGCGATCGATATGGAGAGCCAGGACGTCACCGTCGACGCCCTGCTGACCCAGCGTGAATTCGCTACGTATCTGGTCGAGAAGCGCAAAGCTCATTACTTTTTCACCGTAAAAGGAAACCAACCCAGTCTTCTGGAAGCCTTGGAGTTCCCGTTCCGGGATCGGGGCGAACCCCCTTTTGTCGAGCACACCCCAGCCGATCACGGACGCATCGAAACGCGCCAGATCTGGACGACAGAAGAGCTGAACACGTATCTCGATTTTCCGTATGTGGGGCAATCGTTCGTCATCGAGCGGCACAGCACGAACAAGAAGACCGGCAAGCTTTCTCTGGACATCTGCTACGGCATCACCAGCCGCACGGCGGCACAAGCCAGCCCGAAACGTGTGCTGCAGGCCAACCGCGGACACTGGGCCATCGAGAGTTGCCATCACATACTGGACTGGGACTTCGATGAAGATCGCAGTCGCATCCGGACTGGCTATGGTCCGGAAAACATCACGCGCCTCCGTCGTTTTGCCATCGGCGTGCTCCGATCCAAAGGTCGAGGGGGCGTGGCAGAGAAAATGCGACGGCTCACCCTGAACGTGCGTTTGGTGTTCGACTATCTGCGCATGAGCCAAAACTCTTGCGCTTGACGTCGCCTGAGGTGTGTTCGGAGAACGAACCACTTCCTGCTGAACTACTGGATCGCCGCAGAATGAACACTCTCCGGCGTCGGGCAAAGCTGTGACTGTCAAAGACCCACTGGTCGGCTGAGGGATCAAAAACTACCGGGCAGCATCGTGGAGAGATGCCCCATCCCCGCGAAAATCGTAAACTCCTGCGGCGACCCGTCAGAACAAATTTACCTTGCCAGCTTGCCCTCCCCCAGTATTTTGGGCGCTCTCGCGGATTATTCATGCGACCACCAGTTTCGATGCGGCTGTCGCGGTCCCTGGCGAAATTTATTCGAGGGCGATGAACTCTCTTCCACACAGAAACAGTGTTGATGCATTCTCGGAAACCAGACAGAC
>QHZC01000366.1:3613-11716 GCA_003224515.1 Acidobacteriota bacterium | reverse complement strand
CTTCACAGCGACTGAGGATCGGTCTCGGGATGGCCCTCTACGCGCGCGGCAACTATGACGACGCGGTCAAATCCCTGCTGCGGGCGGCCGATCTGAATCCCTCCGACCCTGGCTGCTATCTTTTTCTCTCCAAAGCCTATGACAGCTCCCCCAGCCAGGCCGACGAGGTCATCCGGCGCTTCCGCCGTTTCGCGGAACTTCAGCCGCACAATGCACTGGCCCTGTACTATTACGCGATGGGTTTGTGGAAGGGAAAGCGGGCTCAGGATCCCGGCCTGGATCTCCGTCAAATTGAATCACTTTTGAAGAAGTCGCTGGCGCTCGACCCCCAACTCGCCGAAGCGCACCTTCAGTTGGGCAATCTCTACTATGACCAAGGTGAATATGCCGAAGCCATCCCCGAGTATGTGCGTGCGCTTGAACTCAATTCCGATCTTGCCGACTCTCACTACCGGCTGGGCCAGGCTTATGTTCGCACCGGCGAAAAGGACCGCGCCCAGGAGCAGTTTCAGGTCTATCAACGACTCCGCGAGCAGCACCTAGCTGAAGTCGACAAACAGAGAGCGGAAATTCGGCAATTTGTTTATTCGGCGAAAGATTCCCCTTCCGCCAAACCGTGATGCTGTTCGGTTTTTGCGGCGAGGACGTGGAAGAGTAAGCTTCAGCGCGTCTGAGGGGAAGCCTTGACACCAATACCGCCGCGTCGTAGTTTCGGAATGCTTTGAAATTTAATGAGTTCCCACTCTTCATCGCAAGGCCCGAAGGACCGGGCTCGCATGGATACAAGGAGGGCATTCGCCCCTCAGGAACTGGCCGGCCAGCTCGCCTGGACGCGCCGCGAGTTTTTGCGTAGCGCTGCGGGCCTAGCGCTGGGCAGTCGCCTGTTGCCCTCCAGCCTGATCGCTCGAGCGGGGGTCCCTGCCAGTAAGAAGAAGGTGGTAGTCATCACCTTCGGCGGCGGCGCCCGGGACCAGGAAACGTTCGCGCCCGAAGGGCAGGAGAACATCCCCCACCTGATGCGCGAACTCATCCCCCAGTCCGCCTTCTTCACGCAGGTGGTCAATCGGGGAATCCTGGGCCATTACGTGGCGACCGCAAGCCTAGCAACCGGCGTATACGAGACGATCAACAACTTCGCCTCCCTTCCCCCCGAACACCCCACGGTGTTTGAATACTTTCGCAAGGACTTGAAGCGCCCGGCCTCCGATGCCTGGGTTGTTGCTCCCAGCAACGGCTTCAATCGCATTGGAGAAAGCAGCCACCATTTCTATGGGCCGGGCTTGGGAGCAAGAGTGATTCTGCCCAAGCATCTGCTGAGCGCCGCAACCTCCGGCGGCGGCACGGACTTTGAGCATTTGCTGCGCGACAACTATGAGACGCCGTTCTACACCCCAAAACTCGGCGGCAACGAGTTTGCATTGCAACAATTAGGAATGATGCTCAAGCTTTCGGTCGACGACTTCAAGGCCCATGCGCGGACGTTGTCGAGCCCCGACGAACTTTCCGTGTATATCGTTCGTCAGTTAATGCGCCAACTGGCGCCTAGTCTTCTCTGGATCACCATGCACGATATCGATATCGCCCACGCCGGGGCGTACTCCCTCTACATTGAAGGCATCCGCCGCACCGACCGCCTTTGCGCGGAACTCTGGAAGACCATCCAGAGCGAGCCGGAATACGCCCGAAAGACGACTCTGTTTATTCTGCCGGACTTTGGCCGTGACTCGGACGAAGATTCGGGCGGCAACGGATTCCAGCATCATCGCACCGGCGATGCGCTCTCCCGCACCACGTGGATGATGGCGCTGGGCACCGGCGTTCGCGAGGGAGTGGTTTTCGACCGCCCCATGGAGTCGACCGACCTCGTGCCAACGCTCGGCTCGATGCTGGGATTTTCTGCTTCGCTCGCACAAGGCAAACCGATACCGGAACTATTGTAGATTCTATGCTTCCATCCGATCTCAAACCGGAGCAGTTCAATGGCTATCCGCCGGAAGCCAGAAAACTGATCGCCGGTTACATTGCCGCGCTGCGGCGGCTGCCGCTCAGCTTCTTGCCGAACCTCTTGCGCGAAGCGATTGAATACGATTTCAAATTCCCCGCCGAGCGCCGGGCACTGGAAGAGGAACTCGCAAATCTGAACTCTCTCTCTGCCGAGCAGGCAAAGGACTGGCTACAAGGATTCGCGCAGATCCGTCTCTCCTCCCAGCTCGAACATTCCGATTGGGTCAATGCGCCCGCTCAGTTTGTGGAACAACTCTCTTCATACCTCTGGACTACCCACCAGCTGGATGCTTTTCGCATCGCGGCGCTTGCCTACGCCGATCGTTTGCGGACGGTTGTGCCGTCCGAATCGCCTTCGGCGCCGCGACTGGGAATCACGGTTATCGGCCAGGGCGTCGCCGCCCACGACGCGCCTCTATTTCGCAAACTACGCGCGCATGGCGCCTATTTCGGCGGCGTCAAGCCGGAGAACGGGCTTCGACTGCTGTTGAAAGCGCTGGCCGCCAGGGCCAAGTCGCATCCCGTTCCCTACGGCCACTGGTACATCGATGGCGGCCAAGCTGAGGCTTACGATCCCGCACTTATGTGCGTCTCCTATCACGCCCTGGAACCAGTGCGCGCGGCCTTGTCCGGCAAAATTCGCGCGGAAATCGCTCGACCCGGTATGGGACCGGAAGCGCTTCGCACGTTCCTCGCGCAACTGCGCCCCGCGGATCTCGGTCTCGGCAAGGCTGGCGACGCGATACTGGATCGGTTTCAAGTAAAGATGCTGACCGAGGGTTCTGGTACGCAGATTTTCAGCACCACCTTCGCCCACGCTGCTGGTCCGCTTCGCCCCGCGCCAAAGGCAGAAGCCGATGAACGAGATGCTGGCCGCCAGCCACGAAGTTGCCGAACTCGATCCCCTCGGCTCCTTGATCGATGCGGACATGGGTGCTTACTACAACTGGCTCAACCTGCAACGCCTTCCGGGTGCCGAACAATCTTCGTTTCTGGTGTGGTTTGAGAACCACGCCGAGGCTCTGGCAATTGGCCCGTCCATGCCTCGCGGTACAGAATCGGCCACACCAGTCGACATGCGGGAATTGCTCTCTTGGATGCTTTGAAATTTTGCTTCCATAGGCGTCAGAAGCGTCCGGCCCGTATTCAGGAGTCGGACAGACAGCCTGGCCGCTTCCTTATTTAAGTTCTTGCGCTTGAAGCCGCGCGTCAGATCGTGCGCGGTGCCGAGCACGGTGTAGATGTTGTGCTTCGCGGCCGCAATTATCGCATGCTCCAGCCAGTCCAAATCGTAGCGACCTTCGCTCGGTTCCATGCGGCTCCAGGCGAATGGAGAAGTAGGGCTCCCTTGACAAAGGCATGGCCATGCTAGGAGCTTTGTGGTTAGACAAGACGCTCCAGTCTTCGGAGGCAATCATGAGGCGACCGAGTGTGTTCTCAAGCAGACGGCAGTTCCTGCAAAATTCAGCGGCCCTGCTGGCCTCGGGAGCGGCCCCGTTCGTGGGCACTGTTGCTGACCCCGAGGGAGCTGGACAGTCAGACACATCATTTGTTTCAGATCAAGAGAAACGCCGAAGAGAGCTCTGGGATTTGTTGGGCGATCTTCCGTGGCAGCACCGCCCCGCACTGGCGAAACTCCTGAGTACCGAAGAGCATGAGGACTACACAGTGGAACGGCTGGTGCTCGATCTGAATGGTCTCGAGCCTGTTCCTGCTCTCATGCTGATCCCACGCAAACGTCAAACACCGGCTCCGGGACTGCTCTACATCCATTGGCATGCCGGCATGTACAACCTCGGTAAGGAGCAGCTTCTGCGGGGCGTCCAGGCACAGCCCGCCTACGCGCCGATCTGCGCCCAAAAAGGCCTGGTCACCTTGGCAATCGATAGCTGGTGCTTCGGAGAACGAAAGCACGAGACGGACGGGAAATTAGGCGAAGAGGATGCCTTCAAGCTAATGCTATGGAGGGGGCAAGTTCTGTTCGGCATGATGATGTTCGACGAATTCCGGGCGCTGGACTATCTGGCCAGCCGTTCGGAAGTGGACGGCCGACGACTGGGTGCCTTGGGCATGTCCATGGGCGCTACCAAAGCCTGGTGGCTGGCGGCGCTCGATCCGCGACTGAAGGTTTGCATGGATGTCTGTTGCCTTACCGACTACGACGAGCTGATAAGAACACACGGCCTAAAGGAGCACGGCATTTATTACTACGTGCCGTCCCTGCTGAAGCATTTCCAGACTGCCGGAATTAATGAATTGATCGTACCTCGCCCTCATCTGAGTGTGAATGGACGCCAAGATTCTTTGACCCCGCCAACTGGGGTCGAGAGAATTCGTGATTACTTGCTCCCGCTTTACCGTAAGTACGGCAAGGAGTCGGATTGCCACATAGAATTGTTCGATTGTCCGCATGTGGAACTGCCGGAGATGCGAACACTGGTTTTGAAATGGATGGACGAACACCTGGTAGCACCGCATGGTGAGAACCATTGAAGCAATCGGGAACATCAGGAATGACGAACACCGTGGTGCCGGCCGATTGCTGTTCCTTCGACGATGTGTCGGGAAACCGCAACATGTGCCCGCGGGTGTCGACGTAATGCTGCTCATCCCGACGATCTTCGTGAATCTTCTACCCTGGTCACACTGCTTTAAGACTGGCTGCTTCGTTTTCGACCATAGCGATCGTGTTGGCAACGGATCTCTACAAAAGAGATTCGGTGGCTTCTCCTGAGCGGTCTAAGCGGAACGTCCGCCGGAATCGGGACCATCATCGCCTTCAAATTGTTCGGACACTCTTCGGATGCGCGTCAGGCGTCGGCTACTCATTCCTTCTCCGATCCTGGCTATCGCGAGACCCTTTCATCGGCATGATTCTGGTTTTGTTACTGGTGTGCAACACACGCGCCACGGGTGATGGATTAGTGCGGCGAATATGATCAATACGGGGACCGAAACCCTTTCATTCCGAGGATGGACTTTCGAGCCTAGGGTTACCTACTCCCCCGGTCTGTGGTCGAGAATTGTGCCCCAGCGAGATCCGGTCGTTCCAGCAATGCGCGCATACGACAACGCCGTGCCGCCCAATGCCGCGCTTCCCGCCGCCACAACCGCGCTCTTCTGCAAAAATTCTCTCCGTTTAATCCTGCTGTCTGAGTTGTCCATTGGTTTCTCCCAGGGATTCTGATTATTAAGGCCGGCGAGCTCCTCCGCAAGCTCCGCCCAGCAAGAGCGGAGCAGCTGTGGGTGTTCATGTGGGCCAGCCACCCCTGTCCACTCAATCGGGCAAGCCCAGCATCTTGCTCAGCGTTCCGCCCATGATCATCTTGCGCGTGCGCTCCGGAACGTCACAGGCATCGAACATAGCGCGGTATTGATTGACCACTGACTCCACACCATCTAGATCAGTGTCTGACCCAAAAACGATCTTGATAAACGCACTTGGATCGTTATTGGGTGTTCTCACGTTCCATTCCGCGCTGTGCCATTCAGTAGCCGACCACCAGAAGAACTTCTGGAAATCCGCAAGGCGTCGATGCATTTTCGTCAAGGTCGAACCACTGAGGTCGAAAAATACGTTGGGATTCCACCGCGCGATTTCCGCCGCCCATTCGTATTCCGGATTGCCGCAGTGCGCGCCAAGCACGGTGATCTTCGGAAAACGCCGCGCAATCTCCTCCAAATAAATCGGACGCATCCGTCCAGAAGCCACATCTTCCGGCTCATCAAAATTTCTACGCAGTACGATGCCAGTGTGAAACAGGACGATCCAGCCATACCCATTCGCCAGCTCGTAGACAGGAAAATACGATGGATCGTTGTACGGCTTCTTCACGAACTCCATTTCGCCGAGGCCACGATAGCCCATGGCGTGCAGCTCCTCCACTTGCTTGGCTACATCAGGAGCGTCCAGGTCCACGAAGCCGAAGGGAATGATTTGCGTCGGATGCTGTTTTGCCGCTTCGGCAACCACCTTTCGGTACGCAAACGGGGTAAGCACACATGCCGTGAGATCCAACCGATCCGATAGCTTCAGCAGGTCGCCAATGAAGCTGGGCTTCTTTTCATCAAAATGCACATGCGTATCTACGATGCGAGTCTTGGAGGAACTGGGCGTCGCGTCGACTGCCAGGAACTTATTGGATGGAGGTGCTTTTACAAAGCCCCAGGTGCTGGGTAAAACGGCTGCAGCGCTTGCGGTACTAAGGAACTTCCTGCGTGACACTTGATTCCCCATGTTTCTCCCTCCAGTTGCTATCGTGCGATAACAAACAAATTGTGGGACCCTTTGATCGAGTGCGAGTTTCTCCTTCCGGTTACAGGTTTTTCTCTGAGTCGCCACGAAGGCCGGGAAATATGGACAGTTGGGCGATATCGAGTAACGTGCAACTAACCCCTCTCGCCGGCCAGCATTAGACACACCTTACGGCCCTGACTGCGGCAGCGCTGTTTTGGTCGCTCGGGGCTGCGCACATTTACGCAGCCCGAGCGCAACCTCAAGTCACCAGATCAGCTTCACCGCGAACTGGAGCTGACGGTTGCTGGCCGCGGTGCTGTTGATGGTGTTAAACGAGCCGAAGGTCGACCCGCCCTTGTCCACGAACGGGTTGGGCATGGAGAAGATGGGGTGATTCAAAAGGTTGAACGCCTCAAAGCGGAACTGGAGCTTCAGCCGCTCGGTGATGGTGGTGGTCTTCATGGTGGTGAAGTCCATGCTCACGTACTTTGGCCCCCGCAACACGCTCCGGCCCGCATTGCCGAAGACCTCCTGGTCCGAAGCTCGCGCAATGGCGGCCAGGTTCCACCAGTTCAGGAGTTGTTTGGGACCATCATTCGGATTTCCGATGATGTCGCAATTATCCTGTTCAAAGTTGACGAGGCTGACGGCGGGATCGCTTCCATCGAGGCAGGAGACCGGCAAACCTGTTCGCACCACGCTGATTCCTCCAACCTGCCAGCCGCCGAACAGCTTGTCGACCGGACCCGACCAACTCGAACCCCAACGCCTGCTTCGCCCAAAGGGAAGCTCGTACATGGCACTGTTCACCCAGTTGAGCTTGGCGTCGAATACAGAAGGTCCGTAATCCAGTTTCAAGTCGTAAATGTGGGGAGTCGCCTGGCCAAAGCCACCGTCGCGCGTGGACGAAGCGGTATCCAGCGTCTTGGACCAAGTAAAGGAGCTTAGAAAGGTAAGGCCCTGGGAGAAGCGCTTTTCCGCTTTTGCCTGCATGGAGTTGTAGTTGGCTGAAGTGACGGTCTGGAAGAGGTTAAAGTACGAAGCCAGCGACTCGATCTTTTGCGGCAGATAGGTTACCGGTTGGACCACCTTGTCGCCCTGCATTACCGGAAAAGTCTGGTTTTGATCCGTCAAGTGAGGCAAGTGCGTGGACGCCGAAGCCACATAGGCCACCTCGAGGATTAAGTTGTGCACCAACTCCTGCTGGATTCCCAAGCTCCATTGCTGGATGCGCGGGGTTTTCAAGTGCGAATCGACGACGAACATAGAAGGCTGAATAATGACCTGCGAAGTGTTCTGGAAGATCTGGTCCACAATCGAAAGCAGACCTTTACGGATAAACTTGGCGGAGCGCGGGGCGTTGCGCGCAAAGTCAAACCAGGGATCCGCGTTCATTGGGGAATAAAAGATTCCAGCGCCACCACGGATCACGGTTTTGTTGCGCCCGAACCTCGGTGTCCAGGCGAATCCAAATCGCGGCGACCAGTTGGTCTTGTCCGTAAACACCAGGTTGTGGCCCAAACGGTTGTCCCTTACAAAGGGCAAGTAAGTAGGCGAGGTTGGGTCTGTATCGAACTGCACGTTCGGAAAGCCCTGGTATGGATCGCCGGAGCCCGGCCGGACCACCACGGGCGTTGCACCGCTGAGATCCACGTTGACCATAGAATCCTTCAGATCGTGCCAATACGGCGCGACTTCATAGCGCAAGCCTAAATTCAGCGTCAGATTTCGTGACATCTTGAAGTCATCCTGAACGTAATAGGCCTGCGTCCAGCGGAACAGATGGACGTGCGAATCCCCCGTTGCTACTTCGGAGTCGTCGCTGATGCCGAGCAGCATGGAAGCCAGCGAAAGTCCGCCCG
>QHZC01000366.1:356-3598 GCA_003224515.1 Acidobacteriota bacterium | reverse complement strand
TCTAGCGCCGCCGTTGCAGCAGCGGGATTGTTGAACGAGGCCCGCGCGAGGTTATGAGACAGCAAATTCAGATTCTCGTGCCGAAAATCAACTCCGGCTTTTATGACATGGCGCCCCTTGATCAGTGACCAGTCATCCCCGTATTCATACGTGGTCTGGACTTTTCGCAGCGGATGGCCGAAGGAATCCTCTCCAAGGCTCTCAAAGTTGTCGGCTGCATTGAAGCTCGGCGTTCCAAAGTCCAGTGGGTCGCCGGACGCGCCTGGGATCCCCAGTTGCTGCACAACATTGGTCTTGCCGGCGAGCGGGCCCACGCGGCTGCCATTGGCGCGCACGTAGTTTGCCTTGGCTTCGTTGACCATATTCGGTCCAATGGCCCAGGTGTGATGCATCGTCGCGATCATCGTTTTCACGGATTCGGTCAAGTCTCTGATTGGCATCACGTCGTTATTGACCTTGTCCTCGCGCCCCCAGGAATATCTTCCCCACAGATTCATGTTGGGCTTTAACACGTAATCGAGGCGTCCGGCCCCCTGATCGTAATCCGTGGGTCTGCCAACCACAGCCACGTAGTTGTTTTGCAGCCCTGGTCGGTTCGGCGTGGGTACGTATGACGAGGCTAAAAATTTCGCGGTCGCCGAATTCCAGCACTGCTGAGGAATGGTCATATTCGGCCAAAGCACGTCGGTGTTGGGGTCGGTATTGTAACAACCGGCTGGAAGCTAGTGATATGGGGCATGTAAATGGCAATGCCGTAATCCGAGAAGTCGCCGTTTTTCACATTTGGCATGGGCACGGTAGCCGTGTCGTCAGAGTTGGTGCGATCCCGCAAGCCTTCGTACGCGCCGAAGAAAAACAGCTTGTCCTTCACAACCCTTCCCCCTGTAGTTGCACCGAACTGGTTGCGCTTGAATGGGGGCTTCGGGGCGCCAGCGAAACTGTTGATGTCGTTGAAGAAGTCTTCGGCATCCAGCGCGCTATTTCGCAGGAAGTCGTAGGCCGTGCCATGGAGCTCGTTTGTGCCGCCTTTGGTCACCGCGTTGATCTGAGCGGCGCCGCGGCCGAACTCCGCCGTGTAAGAATTCGTCTGCACCTTGAACTCCTGGATTTCATCGATGGATGGAATGGCCGCGACGGTATTGAAATCCGGCGAAGTGTCGGTGGCGCCATTCAGAAGGAAATTGGTGTCTTGAGAGCGGGCGCCGCCTACCGAGTACTGGTCACTCATGCGCCGGCCGACATCGCGAACCTCTTGAAATGCCGTATTGGGGTCTTTTGTGAAGGTGACACCTGGGCTGAGGGTGGCGAGATCCAGGAAACTGCGGCCATTCAACGGCAGGTCCACTACGCGCTTGTTATCGATCACCTGGCCGACGGTGCTCGATTCGGTTGTGAGCAACGGGGCCTCGGCGGTGGTCGTGATCGTTTCGGTCACTTGACCGAGTTGCAGGCTCACGTCCACGCGCGCCTTCTGGTCCACCTGCAATTCAAATGGGGGGACGATGGAGATTCGGAAGCCGGCATGCTTCACGGTCACGGAATAGTGACCGGGTTCAAGAGCGGCAACGGTGTAATCGCCAGTGCTGTTGGTGCGCGTCAGGTGCCGTGTGTTGCGGTCAACATTGGTCACGGTGACCTCCGCATCGGGAAGCACGGCGCCGGTCGCATCAAAGACAATACCAGTGATGGTGCCGGTTCCGATCTGCGCAAACGTGCCTTTAACACTCAGCGTGGACACCACAAGGCAGAAGATGAAAAAGGGAAAAACTCTCTTTATGAAGATGCTGTTAACTTTCGACATAGTTGGCCACCACTCCGTTAAGGACAGCGATTTTCACCCTCACATGGATGCAGTACCGCGTTTCTCGAGCCCGAAAGACGGATGAATAGGGATGTTCACTTCGGAGCCCAAGTTGGGACAAAGCATACATCCGATCGCTGCCGTCGCGGCTGATTTTTGTGTTTCCATTCAGAACGACCCGCCAATCCCAAACGAGGCAGTCTATTGTGCAGAAAAAGCGGGGGCCTTGGAAAGACCACGGAGTCGGCGCACCGATCTTCGTCGATCCGCACGAAAGTCGATTCTCTTCTAATGATCCGCATTGGCGAACGCAACTGTGTCGTCTACTGGCGGGGAGAACGTGGCGGGAGTGCCTGCGGTTTTCGGCCAAGTGTAACTTTGGCGTTTTGTCTCAAAAATCAGGTTCAGTGCCCCTAGAGTGCACTGGGAACGAAGCCTAGAGCTTTAACGATACAACAAGCAATGGCACGAAGTTGCGTTTCACTCAGTTTTCTAGTGGCATTTTTCGGCGGCACGAGGGTCGCTTTTCGAAGCGTAGTAATGCTCTCAGCCTGAATGTCACAAACGATTGCTAAACCTGTTTCTCCCGGCTGCATTGTTATGTGGGTTGGACTCTCCCTAACTGTCGTAGAGAACGGAACTGCCAAAACAGTGTCGGCCTTTGGATGGAGATTCCGGGTGTCAGGAGAAACGATTACGACAGGTCGATCAGCTTTTCCAGGCGGGTCGCTATGAAAGGGAACGAACCAAATCTCCCCTCGTCTGGTCTATCTCTCCGCACTCAGGAATTCACGTTCTGACAATTGCCCCCAGGCAGAGTTCTCTGTCCGTTCCGCATCGGAGATCGCGTCATAATAAGCGGTTGTCTGTGTGTTGAGTTCTTCCAACTCTAGCTGCCTCCGACGCTCGGCAATGATGTTCTCCACACACGCGCTCAGAGACGGAGCTTTCGCTTCAACTTGGCGTTGCTGGAGAAACTGGACGGTTTCCCGTTCAAGTGAGAGAGTCAATCGACTCTTCCGACTCGACTCTTTCGCTGCTGGTTGCGCGGGTAGTTTACGTGTGAGCGCCATACGCATCTCCTTATGAACTTGCATCATACGAAATTAGGAAACATCTGTCAAGGAAAATTTACGAAACCCCAGGATCATGTATATATATCTGATTACACAGCCCTTATATTGCGGATTGCTAGCCAAAACCTCGGCCTCGACGGCCCGATTCATTAGCGGCACGTTTCAATGTGGCCTTTTTCTGTTTATCTGGAGGATGTCAGCGTCACACGCTCAAAT
This sequence comes from Acidobacteriota bacterium, assembly GCA_003224515.1. Classification (GTDB taxonomy): domain Bacteria; phylum Acidobacteriota; class Terriglobia; order Acidiferrales; family UBA7541; genus Acidiferrum. The sequence goes on along the minus strand of QHZC01000366.1, from coordinate 505 downwards.
TCCGAAGCTCTTGATTCCCCCTCCTTGGCGGTGTCGCGAGGACGCAGTCGCCGCCAGGATCCAAAATCTTCTGCTTGCAAAGCATGTCTTCCAGGCAAAGCGAGAGCTTCGGAATTTGAGCGAGTGACGCTGACATCCTCCAGATAAAC
>QHZC01000366.1:0-238 GCA_003224515.1 Acidobacteriota bacterium | reverse complement strand
GGAAGGAAGACCAACCCTAAGATTCGGCGGACCGGATGACCACCAGGCCAGAAGCAAACGAAATAGCCTGTCGTTCCCGCAAAAATAATGGGATACACAAAGAGAGCTCCGAAGATCCGCAATTGGCGCCCAAACGAGTCAGTGAACTGATCAGGCCCAAGCCGAACCTCAACAGGCCACCATCTCAAGCCATGTGCAACCACAAGGCATGAAATGCCGGCCAAGAAAAGCAACTGAA
>QHZC01000365.1 GCA_003224515.1 Acidobacteriota bacterium | reverse complement strand
TGCTGGTAACCGGTCCTACCGGGTCAGGTAAATCGACCACCTTGGCTGCCATGCTTGACAAGATCAACAGCGAGCGCGAAGAGCACATGATCACGATTGAAGATCCCATTGAATTTCTGCATAACCATAAGAAATGCCTGGTGAACCAGCGCGAGGTGCATGCGGATACACATTCCTTCGCCAATTCTCTGCGCGCGGCATTGCGCGAAGATCCTGACGTAGTCCTCATCGGAGAAATGCGCGATCTGGAGACAATTGAGTCCGCCTTGCGCATCGCCGAGACGGGCCATTTGACATTCGCAACTCTACACACCAACTCCGCGATCTCCACCATCACTCGAATTGTGGACGTGTTTCCGGCTTACCAGCAGCCGCAGATTCGGGCCCAACTATCTCTGGTTCTCGAAGGTGTCCTGTGCCAGTCCCTACTGCCTCGTGCGGATGGGCGCGGCAGGATTATGGTGATGGAGATATTGATTCCCAATACTGCGATCCGCAATCTGATTCGCGAAGACAAGATCCACCAGGTCTACTCGGCCATGCAAACCGGGACGGGGCAGACGGGCATGCAAACATTCAACCAGGGGCTTGCAAGTGCCTTCGGGTCCAAGTTAATCACTCTGGAAACAGCGCTTTCTCGTTCGTCCAATCCGGACGAGTTGCAAGATATGATCAACCGAGGTGTGACAGGCCCGGCCGGCGCACGTGCGCCCGTGCCGGCGCGACGCTGATGGTTCAGGGGGGCCTGAACCGAGTTCTGGACTAAGTTAGGAGGAAGAAGATGCCGGTCTATGTCTATCGCGGCACGAACCGCACAGGCGGTGCCGTGAGTGGAGAACAATCCGCCACCAATAAGGCCGAGCTGATGAACGTGCTGCGGCGGCAGCAGATCAAAGTCAGCAAACTCTCCGAGAAGGGCAAGGAATTCAACTTGCCTACCTTCAAGCAGGGCGTCAACGCCAAGGATTTAGCGGTATTCACGCGCCAATTCTCGGTCATGATCGATGCCGGCTTGCCGCTCGTGCAATGCCTGGAAATTCTAGCCGGACAACAGGAAAACAAGACATTTGAGTCCGTATTGACGACCACGCGGGGGTCGGTGGAGGGAGGATCGACTCTTTCCGCCGCGATGCGACAACACGACAAAGTTTTCGACGCTCTGTATGTCAACCTCGTGGAAGCGGGCGAGGCGGGTGGCATCCTGGACACGATTCTCCAGCGGCTCGCGAACTACATTGAGAAAAACGTAAAGCTGAAGAGAGCGGTGAAATCGGCGCTGGTTTATCCCGTGGCGGTCCTTCTCGTGGCCGGTGGCGTTATCACGCTCTTACTCTGGAAGGTCGTGCCGATTTTTGCCACGTTGTTTGTGGGATTGGGCGTAGACCTGCCGCTACCTACGCGGATCGTGATCGCGCTGAGCAATTTCGTAGGGAGCATCTTCGGATTGATGGTTTTGGTCTTTTTTGTTGGCGTGGCCATTGCCGTAAAGCTCTGGCATGGAACCGTGAATGGCCGCTACATACTCGACGGTATGCTCCTGAAGATGCCCCTGGTGGGGATTCTCTTGCGCAAGATTGCCGTAGCGCGATTCACGCGGACGCTGGGCACTCTGATTTCCTCGGGCGTGCCCATCCTCGAAGGACTGGATATCACGGCGCGAACCGCAGGGAATGCCGTGATTGAGAAGTCCCTCGGCCAGGTTCGAAAAGCCTTGGAGCAGGGCAAGAATCTAGCGGATCCTCTCAAAGAAACGAACGTGTTCCCCGGGATGGTGACCCAGATGATCGGGGTAGGCGCGCAGACGGGCGCAATGGCTGCGATGCTGCAAAAGATTGCGGCCTTCTACGAAGAAGAGGTGGACGCAGCGGTGAAGGACCTGCTCGCGGCGCTGGAGCCGGCCATGATCGTTTTTCTAGGTGTCGTGGTGGGGGGAATCGTCATTTCCATGTACCTGCCGCTCTTCTCCTTAATTGGCAAGCTGGCCGGCGCTCATTAACACGATTTCAAATTCCCAAACCGGCGCCCCACCGTGTCCGCTAGAACGAGCGGGGGCCGGCGTGCAAAGACCCGGGCAACAAGCTCTTTGCGAGGAGAGCTTCGAACCCGAATCCCTGGTCCCGCGATGGAGCTAAATCAGAATCTAGGCGACTGGCTCCGCTGGCTCAACCGTATCCGGTTCCTGGTCATCACCCTGCTGCTGGGAATCGTCATCGTACTCGAGCAATATACCCAAGTCGTTGTACCACTCCGTTATTTCGTTCCTCTTATTATTCTCTGGTACACGCTAGCGCTTTTTTACGTCATCCTTCTCCACTGGGTGCCGATTGCGGGCTGGCATGCTCCACTCGAGGTGATCTGCGATTTACTGTTGGTTACGGGGTTGGTTTACGTCACCGGTGGTCACGAAAGCTATTTTATATCGCTCTATTTGCTGCTAATTATCGTCGCCAGCATTCTTTTTACCCGCCGCGCCACATTTCTGGTGGCCGGGTTTGGCTTCATTCTTTTGGGGGGGATGGTCGAACTCGTCTTCTATGATGTTCTGCCGAGGACGGCCTCGACCATGCCGGGCGGCAAAACACTGCAGACCTGGATTCTTAGCAACATGTTTGCTTTTTTCGCCGTTGGTTACCTCTCGAGCTTGCTGACCGCGAGCCTCCGGCGCCAAAGCGCAGAACTGGAGATGAAACGCGGAGAGTTACAGGACCTCCAGGCTTTTAACGAAGACATCATTCATTCCATGCGCGGTGGCTTGATCACTACCGACCTGGAAGGGCGACTGAGGCTGCTTAACCGGACAGGAGAAGAGATTCTGGGGTTGAGATTCGATCAAGTGAGGGGCCACAAGTTGATGGTGGTTGCGCCCGGCATCTGGCACATGACGGACGGCTGCGAAGATAATGCCTTGCCTCAGCGGCACGAGGTCGAATTCCGCACGCCTGCCGGCCAGCAGCGCTACCTGGGTCTCTCGGTATCCGTTCTGAGGACGGCGGAACGCCTTGGGGCAGGTTACGTTATCAATTTCCAGGACCTCACCGAGCTAAAGCGGCTCGAGCAAGAAGTGGCTACAAAAGAACGAATGGCCGCTCTCGGACGGCTTTCCGCCGCAATTGCTCATGAGATACGCCAGCCGCTAACGGCCATGGCGGGAGCGGTGAAAGAGTTGGGGCGCATGGTTCCGCTGCAAGAAGACGAAAGACACCTCGTGGACATCGTGAGCCGCGAGTCGGAGCGGCTCAACCGCATCATCAGTGATTTCCTGAACTATTCCCGTGAAAAGAGCTACGAATTCGCCGAGGCCGACCTTTCCGAATTGTTGGACGAGACGCTGACTCTACTCGAGAGACATCCGCAGTGGCAAGGCAAATACCGCATAGAGCGCGTCTTTGCGGCAAAACCTGTGCGGGTTCGGGCGGATTGCAATCGTATCAAGCAGGTATTCTGGAATCTCTGCGACAACGCTCTTCGCGCCATGCCCGCGGGCGGCACTTTAACAGTAAAGCTGGAGACTGCTCCGTTTTGGGTGCGTATTCGATTTCGTGATACCGGTATAGGAATCGATCCGGCTCAAAGAGTGAAGATATTCGAGCCGTTGCAATCAGGATTTTTAGGAGGAACGGGATTAGGATTGGCTATCGTTTACCAGATCGTACACGCGCACAGCGGGCGCATCACGGTGACATCAGAAAAAGACCACGGGGCGGAGTTTACCGTCGAACTGCCGCGGGTGGCTTAAAATGGCCAATATCCTCATCGTCGACGACGAGCGGTCCATTTGCGAACTCCTGGAGATCACCTTCCGAAAGGATGGACACCGCGTCGAAATCGCCACGAGCGGGGAATTGGGGCGCCGCCGTCTCGAATCCAAGCTATTCGATATCATTATTTCTGACATCCGCATGCCGGACATGAGCGGCGTCGATCTGCTCGCCTATGCTAAGGAAGTGGCTCCCTCGACGGTCTTTCTCTTGATCACAGGTGTGCCGACGGTGGAGACTGCGATTGCGGCCATCAATGAAGGCGCGGATCGCTACGTAATCAAGGACCACGAATTGGTTGACCAGTTGCGTCGTGCTGTCAGCCAGGTGGACGAAAACCTTCGGCTCAAAAATGAGGCTGGCTATCTGCGCCGGGAATTGCGGCGGTTCACTGGGCACGACAATATCATCGGCCGAAGCCCGAAGATGCGCGCCATCTTCGATCTGATTTCGGCGGTGGCCCCGCAGTCCAGCCGCATCCTGATCACTGGCGAAAGCGGCACGGGCAAAGAGCTGGTGGCACGGGCGGTTCACGAAAACAGCACCCGCGCTCAAGCGCCCTTTATCACCGTCAACTGCGGCGCCTTCCCGGAAACGCTTCTTGAATCGGAGCTATTCGGCTATCTGAAGGGCGCTTTTACAGGAGCAAACGAAAATCGCCACGGGCTGTTTCAGGCTGCGCACGGCGGGACGCTCTTTCTCGATGAGATCGGGAACATGAGCTCGACGATGCAGGTAAAACTCTATCGTGTTTTGCAGGAGAGTAAGGTTCGGCCGCTGGGCAGTACCGAGGAGACTGATATTGACGTGCGGGTTATTGCCGCTACAAATCGCGATTTGGAGAAGGCCATGGCCGCCGGTGAGTTTCGAGAGGATCTTTTCTATCGCCTGAGCGTGATTCCGATTCACTTGCCTTCTCTGCGGGAGCGTCGCGACGACATTCCTTTGCTCGCGCGGGTCTTTTTGGAGCGTTTTTGCAAAATCATGGAGAAACCAATCGAGGGCATCGAGCCTGCCGCGATGGCGCAAATGGAAGCTTATGATTGGCCTGGCAATGTTCGTGAACTGGAAAACACAGTGGAGAGATCGGTCGCGCTCGAGACCGGGCGGTTCATCTCTCTGGCCGTCCTGCCTGAAAAGATCCGCTACGGAGCCTCGGGTGCGGCTGCTGCGGGGCCTCCTAAGAATGGGCACCCTGTGCTACCTGAGGGCGGCCTCGATTTGGAGAGTTACATTCGGGATACGGAGCGCGCCTATCTCCTGGCTGCACTGGAGGCTTCGGGTGGCGTCGGAACTCGTGCTGCGGAATTACTCAAAATGTCCTACCGCTCCTACCGGCATTACGTCCGAAAATACAACATCACGTAACGCCGAGAAGTGGTCTCAATTCGGCATCTGACTGCGCGTGTTAGTGAGCCGTATGACTTGCCGGCTTTCGAGGCCCGAGAAACGCTTAAGCAGATAAGCACCTGCATACGCAAGCGCATAGACCGCGAGAACCAGCATGATTGGGTCCATGGGATGACGATAACGCGTCGAAGCATGCGTGAAGTAGAAGAGAAGAGGAAAAAGGAGCATGAGCAGAGCAAGGGGCAGCGCGGCCTCATTCTGCTCGCGATACGCAAAAAGGGCCCCCAGCAAAGACAGCAAGGCGAATACGCAGTTGCCCACCATGATTAGCTTTACCTGCAGAGGAACGTGACTCCAGAGGTCCGTGGGCGCTTGATCCATCCCTAGCCAATTATTCGAGAAACGGTGCAAGGTAAAGTTCAAGGTATCAAGTGGGTGGGTACGAATAAATCGTACGGCTTCCTGCTGCTTCTCCTGCATATAAGGGATTTCCGTCATCCGCGCGTACTTGGCGGCTTCAGATGGATCGTCATCAGGATGCAGCCAAGGTGACCATGAATCAGGTACCGCAGGATTATTGCCCAACCAGAGTTCGAGCGCGAAATTAGAGCGGAATGGAATGAACTTGCCGAAGACGACATAATTGCGAATGGTCCAAGGCGTAATCCCCGCTGCGAAGATTAGCGAAGATGCCAGAACCAGCCTGCTTGCACTTGCCAACCGGGACCGCAGCAGAGGCCATAACGCCCAAAGCGCCAGGGGCGGAAGAACCGAAACCGGGGCTGGATTTACCATCGATCCTGCAGCCCAAAGGGCGCCATAGCCCATCCAGGCACTCAGGCGTTCCGAACCACGCAGGTTAAACGTGGTCACCACGATCAGGGCCAGCATCAGTGTAGAAAGCGCTGTGTCCCAGACCCAAACCGTGGAAAAGAACAGCGACATTGGAAGAAGCACCCAAATCCAGGCAGCCGCTGCTCCGACGCGCTTATTGAATGCCTTTGCTCCAATGGCATAGATCGGCCAGCAGGTGCACGCGGAGAAGGCGTTATCGATGCAGCGAATCACTAGGCTGGAGGTATAGCTAAACACGCCGAAGAGCTTAAAGACACCCGCCAGAAGATAGGGATAAATCGGCGTGAACCAAACCGTGGGGCCGGTTCGGACCATTCTTAGCGGAGAGCTAAATCCCCGGCCTTGCGCAATCGCCGCCGCTACGGAGCCGGCTTCAAAGCCAAAGGGCGGATTGTCTAGGATGATCCGCTGCACAACGGAATGAAAATAGTAGTAGAGAAACCCCGTGCGAACTAAGAAGGCGACAATGACGACGAAGCCGACGGAGCCGAACATCTGCCTCAGTCTTCCTTGAAATCGAGCTTTATCGCTCATGAATGAACCTTCGGCGCTTGCGTTCCGAGAGGGCCCCGTGCCCTTCCCCAAGGAGTTCTGAGCGCCAACTCAAGAGCTGCTGGTTACCGATTCCGCTACCCAGAGCTTACCAGTACTGCGCTTGACTAGTTGCGACAACGGATAAGCGAGTGCGAAAACAGTCAAGATGGCCATGATGGGAACCATCGGATAACGATAACGGCCGGTGGTGTGCGTCACGTAAAAAACCACAGGGAACATTAGCATCACAGAGGCACATGGCAGAGCCGCTTGGCTTCGTGCGTGATATGCGAAGTGCGCGCCGACAAACGATAATGAGAATAGACAGTTCCAGACCAAGGTCAACTTCACAAAGGGCGGCATGAATCTCCACATATCGGCGGGCGCATCCCAGATTCCTAGCCAGTTGTCTGCGAAGCGCCGAAAGAAGAAGCGCATCGTGTCCCGCGGGTGTGTGCGCATGAAAGCGAAGGCCTCGCTCTGTTTCTCATCCATGTAGGGGATCTCCGTCATGCGCACGTATTTGGCGGCTTCCCGTGGATCTTCTGTAGGGTGCAGGAAACCTGCCCAGGTGTCTGGCACTCCTGGGTTGTTGCTTAACCAGAGCTCCAACCCGAAATTAGACCGGAAAGGAATGAACTTGTGAAAGACAAGATAATTACGGATGCTCCAAGGCGCAATTCCGGCCAAGAAGACGACTGAGGTCATCACCGCCAGCTTTAGGGCTTGGGCCGTTCGTTGATGCAACGGCCAAATCGCCCAGAGTGCCAAAAACGGAAGCACAGCCATCGCGCTGAAGGCCCACAGCGCACCATAGCCAATCCACCAGCTTACTCGGTTGGAGCCGCGTATCTTTAATGTTGCGGTCACGAGCGCTGCCATGCACAAACCTACCATCGCGGTGTCCCAGGGTAGAAGATGGCATCGGGAAGGATAAATCGGAGTCAACCAGGCCGTTGGTCCGGTCTGGATTCGGGGTAACGGCGAACTGAAGCCCCTGCCAGAGGCAATTGCGGCCGCGACGGCGCCGGTTTCGCCTCCATAAACTGAGCTGCCCGAGAATGGAGAGAGTCCCCGGCCTAAGTAGGCCATGCGCAGTGCGAACGCCAAGAACACGATAAATCCGCTCGCGGAGACCACTTGCATGGATCTTTTCAACAAAAGGGATTTTCCCTCGGAAGAGCTCACGCGAATCTTGCGTCGCTCGTTGCGCCTGAATGTTGCAACCGCTCAGTGTAAGAAGTCAGTGTAAGAAGAAGGTTATGTTCGTAGCAACAACCTTAGTACCGCCTCTGAGGTCAGTACCGCCTCTGAGGTCCACATGTCCACTCGGTTATAAAATCATCCGATGCGTAGGTGAGTTCACAATTACTGAAGACCTATACGTGTACACAGCCTGGACGGCTTGACGTTTTGCGGCACGGGGCCATGACACTTTTTGTCAGTTTCAGCCCCAAGCGAAAATCGACAAGTCGGATTCAGGGTCTCCGCTTCCCGGTTAACCAACTCCTATCTAAGGGTTTGTGATTTTTGTGCCGCATTGATAATCCCCTCTACCCAGCGTGGCACCGCGCTTGCAGTATGAAGGGGGTGTCCCGGTGTCATCTTACAGCACTCCAGGAGATCTTGTGCGGAACAGACAAAAGGGTTTCTCGTTAATTGAGCTGTTGATCGTGGTGGCAATCATTCTGATTATCGCGGCCATCGCCATCCCCAACCTGTTGCGGTCGAAGATCGCCGCCAATCAGGCTTCCGCGGTGGGCTCGCTGCGTAGTTTGAACACAGCGTGCATCGCCTATTCCACAAGTTATGGAACATTTCCAGCGGCGCTCACGAACCTGGGTCCAGTCGGGTCCGGCAACGAGAGCTCCACGTCGGCAGACTTGATTGACTCCGTGCTTTCTGCTGGTACCAAGAGCGGCTACACCTTCGTGTACTCGCCTAGCTCGCTCAACCAGTCTTACAGCATCACGGCCTCACCCGTTACCGCGGCCACGACCGGACAGAACATGTATTACACCGATCAGTCGGGCGTGATCCGCTCGGACACCTCTGGCACGGGCGCAGGCTCCGCCAGCACCCCCATCGGCAACTGAGCTTGTCGAAGCGTACAAAACATGAGATCAGGGGAGGGAGCAAAACTTCCTCCCGCTTAGGTCGCAAGTGCAAATATAAGAGACCGCTATCGTGGGGAGGTCCCACTTGGAAGGCTCCAAAAAATTCGTAAACAGCCGCACGATCGACAACTCTGCAGGTTTCTCTCTACTCGAACTCTTGATTGTGGTTGCGGTCATTATGATTATCGCAGGCATCGCCATTCCCAATTTCATCCGCTCGAAGATGCGAGCCAATGAAGCCGGCGCCGTCTCCAACATGCGAACCATCGCCACCGCCAGCGTTGTTTACAATACTACTTATGGCGTAGGTTTTGCCCCTTCACTCCCAGCCCTTGGTGGCGACCCTTCGGCGCCAAGTGCCGCGCAAGCGGGCTTGATCGACTCTGTGCTGAGCTCCGGAGTAAAGAACGGATATATTTTCTCGTACACGGTTACAGCCTCCGATGCCAACGGCAATGCCCAAGCTTACTCCGTAACTGCCGACCCCATTACGCCCGGGACGACGGGAGACCGGCATTTCTACACCGACCAAACCGCGGTAATTCGCGACAACCTGACCACGACCGCCGGGCCGTCTGATACTCCACTCCAATAACACACCTGAGCTAGCCCCTTACTCTAACGTCTTCCCGGCATTTCCTCATGCATGGAGTTCGCCTCCGTGACCGAGTCATCCAGCTCTACGGTGGCAGGATCGACGCCACCGGAACGACAGCGATAGGATGGCTTTCGTCGGGCCGCTTCGGAACGGATCAGAGGCGCTTTGTGTTCGTCAGTACGCTGTGTCTGGTCCTCTCCATGCTAATCCTCAAAAACGTGTTGCGGTTTTCCGCCGTTGAGATCTCCCTGCTGATCATATTTACCGCCACTTACTACGCGCCGGTCCTAATAGACATACAGGTGGGAACGCAAACGAGATTCAGCTGTTCGCGATCGCGTTGTTCATCTTCTTGTCGGCCCGGGCCCAGCCGCTCCTCGCGGGCTTGGCTATTGGCACGGCTACGGTGCTCAAGCAGCGGTGCAGCCATCCTTGCTGCACGGTAGTAACTGGAAATCAATCTTTGAGAGGGAGTCTGCTAGACGCTAGACTGTTGGTGTGAAGCAAACGACGATTTTCCTCCTCAGCAGCGCGTTGACGATCATCATTCCCGTCAAATCCGCCCGAGCCGATATTAACCCGCGCGCTGCTGCCGCCGCTCGTGCTCTCGAGGCTCGCTATCACGACGCCAAAACCCTTGAGGCGATGTTTCTCGAGCGATACAGCGATAGCCGCCAGAGTCTCCAAGCCGAATCTGGAAGAGTCTACTTCAGCAGGCCTGGTCGAATGCGTTGGGAATATGAGGCACCGGAGCAGAAGCTCTTCGTTTCCGATGGAAAGACAGTGTGGTTTTACGTTCCCTCCGATCATACCGTGACTCGCGCCCCCCTAAAGCAAAGCACGGATTGGCGCACACCACTTGCCCTGTTGACGGGGAAGGCAAGGCTTTCTCAGCTCTGCCAAAGCCTCGATCTGAGTGCCGAAGCGCCCGGCGCTCAGGGCCATGTCGTATTGAGCTGTCGTCCCCGAGGCGAGAAGGCCAAGGGAAAGGGCCCAACTGAAGACAATGTCGAAGGTTCCATAGCTCCGGTAGATCACCAATTCGACGAGGTGTTGCTGGAGGTCGATCCGCAGAGCGGTGAATTGGCCGATGTCCGCGTCCTGCAACCTGGCGGGATCGAACTGGAATACCGGTTCGGAAACTGGCAAGAGAACCTGCCTTTGGTAGAATCTCTTTTCCGATTTCAGGCCCCTGCCGGAGTTGCCATCGTGGAGCAGCCAAAATAAGAGTTGCACCAGCCCGCTGAGCTTGCCGCTTGGCTATTGAGACATAGAACGTGGTCGGCAACGGCGACATTCCAGTGTGAATGGGTATAAGGTAGACTGAGAAAGTATGACGGAGTTTGTGTGCAAGGTGGCGGATCCGGCTGGCCGTGTCTTTTCGCATGTAGAGGCCGCGCAGTCGGTTTCTGAGGCCCGCCAGAAGCTCACCGATCGGGGCTTATATGTTTATTCTGTGGAGCCTCGGGGGGGGGTGCTTGGCCGGACCATTGGGGGTGCCCAGGGGCGAGTTCTCAAGAGTTCCGATTTTCTGATCTTTAACCAGCAATTTAACACCCTGATCAGGGCAGGCCTTCCCATCCTGAAGGGGTTGGACCTGCTTGCGGAGCGCGCCGCCTCGCCCAGTTTGCAGCCGTTACTGAGAGCGGTACGCGACCGAGTGCGTGACGGGGCTTCGCTGTCGGAAGCGCTCGATCAGCAGGGACTCTTTCCTAAGGTATACGTCACCTCCATTTTGGCCGGCGAGAAGAGTGGAAATCTTTCTGGCGTATTGGAGTACTACATCGCCTATCAGAAACTGTCCACCAGCGCCAAGAAGAAGCTCATCGCCACGTTGATTTATCCGACGATTTTGGTCACGGTTGCCACGCTGATCGTGACTTATCTAGTCACTTATGTTGTGCCCCAATTCTCAAAGCTTTATTCAGACATGAACGTGCAGTTGCCTGGCGTGACGCGCTTACTCCTGAGTTTCACGGTAACGTATCGATTTGATGTGCTCCTCGCGGTCGCTTTGCTGATCGCAGGGATTGTGGGAGTTTTCGCGTGGTCACGAACCAACCAAGGTGGCACCGCCATTGACCGCATTATATTGAAGTTACCGCTTATTGGCGAAACCTGGATCAAATTCCAGGTGGCGCAATTTTGCCGTACGCTGTCCACGCTGCTTGAAGGCGGCACACCGCTCGTGGCCGAGTCATGCGCACTCGTGCGCGATGGCCAATCTCTTCATGCCGCTCTGCGAAATACGGGGATAATGCCGGCCATGGGCATTGAGATGATCGAGGTCGGGGAAGCCAGCGGCGCACTCTCCCCGATGCTTGCCAGCGTGGCGGAATTCTATGAAGACGAAACCAACCAACGGATCGGAACCCTCATCGCAGTTGTGGAGCCTGCCATTTTGGTCTTCATGGCGTTTGTGATAGCCTTCATATTGATTTCGCTCTACCTGCCTATTTTTTCCTTTTCGGTGGGCGCTGGACCCGGCTAGCGCGAAGCGGGATTATCGTCTATGGAAACCAGCGACTACAACGTAGCCTCCTCGGCGCTCCAGGATATTCACGCGGAACGTGAGCGCACCCGCCGCACGGCGGAGCGCTACCGCTGTCCGTTCGTGGACCTGAACGAAGTCCGCATCGATCCGGAATTATTTCGCAGCATCCCTGCCGAACTGATGTTTCGATTCAATTTCGTTCCCTTGGAGTCGCGCGAAAATCAGCTGATCGTCGCTGTGGCCGATCCGAGCCACGTCCTATTGAGCGACGAATTACCACTGCTTTTGGGGAAGAAGCTGGTTTTGAAGGTAGCCACGCCCACGCAAATTAGCGATCTGCTCAAGCGCACGGAGCAATCGCAGCGCGTGCTCGAGCAGGCCACCGAAGCGTTTACCCTCCAAGTAGTTCAGGACGAAGACGAAAACGAAGAGGCGCTCTCCCCGGAACGGTTTACGGAAGAGGGCGGGGTCAGCCCGATTGTGCGTCTCGTCGATACGGTCATTTTTACCGCGCTGGAGCGGCGCGCCAGTGACATTCATATCGAAGCGCGGGACTTCGAAGTTGTCGTGAAGTACCGAATTGACGGGATTCTCGTGCACGCCATGCCACCGATCTCCAAAGAATGGCACTCCACCATCCTCTCCCGCGTCAAGGTAATGAGCGAACTGGATATCGCCGAGCGCCGCGTGCCGCAGGATGGCCGCTTCCGCGTGCGCTACAAGGGCCGTTTTATTGATTTCCGCGTCTCCATCATGCCTTCCATTCACGGCGAGGATGCCGTCCTTCGTGTTCTTGACAAGGAGACGCTCTCCGAGAAATTCCAGAATCTCAGCCTGGAAGTGGTCGGCTTTTCGGATGAAGAATTGCGCAAGTTCCGCCGCTATATTCGCGAGCCCTACGGCATGGTTTTGGTCACCGGACCCACGGGTTCCGGTAAGACGACTACGCTCTATGCCGCCATCAATGAAATTAAAACTGACGAAGATAAAATCATTACCATCGAAGATCCGGTGGAATACCAGGTTCGGGGAATCACGCAAATTCCTGTAAACGAGAAAAAAGGGCTCACCTTTGCCCGCGGCTTGCGATCGATTTTGCGTCACGACCCAGACAAAATCATGGTCGGCGAAATTCGCGACGAAGAGACCGCCCAGATCGCCATCCAATCGGCGTTGACCGGCCACCTCGTGTTTACAACGGTGCATGCCAATAACGTTACTGATGTCATCGGGCGATTCATCAATATGGGCGTCGAGCCCTATAATTTTGTTTCGTCCTTGAATTGCATCATGGCTCAGCGGCTGGTCCGGGTGGTCTGCGAGAACTGCAAGAAGTCCGTGCATCATCCTGCCGAGGTCTTGCGTGCAGCAGGTCTCGATCCGGACGTCTGGGGATCCATTTCGTTTGCCGAAGGAGCGGGATGTTTGGAGTGTTCGGGCACCGGCTACCACGGGCGCACCGCAATTACCGAACTCTTGGACCTATCGGACCGCATCCGGGAAATGATCGTCGGACGGCGCCCAACTTCTGAAATCAAGCGGGCGGCACGGGAAGAGGGCATGACCTTCCTGCGGGATTCGGGATTGGAGAAAGTTCGCGCGGGCGTCACCACGTTGAAAGAGATTAACAAAGTCACCTTCATCGAATGACGGCGAGGAGATGTGTCCCGGTTCGCCGGAGCTTCGAGAGATCAATTTATCGCTCATGTTAACCGCTGACAGAGTTCGCCAGGGAATCTATCGGAGTGAAGCCATTCGCCGCTTTGCGCAGTGGCTAGATGTGGCGCCCCATCCACTCACCGCTTGTGAGATATCCTCCGGATATATTGCTGCGGCACGTTGGAGTCGCGCGGGTGCCGCTATCGAATCCTTGGCGGTCGAGCCGCTCCCGCCCGGCGTGATCAAGCCCAGCGCTGTGGAAGCGAACCTGTCTAATCCCGCTGAGGTCCGCTCCGCTATCGAGAAGGTTTTTGCGCGGGTGCACGCGAAGACCCGCGACGTTGCGCTCTTCTTGCCCGATCCGGTCATTCGCGTTTTCGTGTTGCACTTTGATGTTTTCCCTCGCGCAGCTCATGAAGCTTTGCCGTTATTGCGGTGGCGCCTGAAGAAGAGCGTTCCTTTTGAAGCGGACGAAACTGTGATTTCCTTCATGCGCCAGGCTCCTCGCGAAGAGGGAGTCGATGTTGTCACCGCGCTGGCCCGGTTGCGTGTCGTGCGGGAATATGAGCAACTGTTGGAATCGGTGGGCGTGTCTCCGGGCGTGGTGATGAGTTCCGCGCTGGCCGCGCTTCCGTTACTCAACGATCGCAAGCCAGCGCTGCTGGCGCGCGTTGCGGGCAGAGCCATGACGGCGGTGATCGTTCGCGAGGGGATCCTTTGCGGCTATCGTTGCGTCGATCTTCCGGCTGAGGAAACTGAGATTACCCCCCAGGCCTTGCTTGATGAAGTTTATCCCCTCGCTGCTTATTATCAGGATTCCTGGCGCGAAGGGATCGCTATGGTCGGTTTGGCCGGACTAGGCGGAAGAATCGAGGAGTTTCGCGAGCCCCTGGAGCGTGAATTGCATTGCCCGGTGGGTGGTCTATTAAGCGCCGCCGCCAGCGAGGGTCACATCAGCAGCGAGTTGCGTCCCTTGGTGGAGAGAGAACTGGATGCCCTGGTTGGGTGGACGCTGTATCGTGGTTCGTGAGCGGAGTCTACCGTAGATATGAAAGTGCGTCTCAATTTAGCGACCTCGCCGCTTGAAAAGAATCGGCGATTTGTCGTTTTCTCGACGCTAATCGGTGGCCTTGGCCTGCTCGCTATGGCGCTGCTCTCGTGGAATGTTTACAGTATGCGCCGTTCTAATACTGCCATACGATTGGAACAGGCGCGCATGGAAGGCGACATTCAGGCGCTTCGGCGCCGCCGCGACGACTTGGAGGCATTCTTCAATCGCCCCGAAACCATTCAGCGCCGAGATCTCTCCGCCTTCCTGAACGGCTTGATCGCGCAGCGAGCTTTTCCCTGGACGCAGATCTTCATGGACCTGGAACGCAACCTGCCGGATGGAGTGCGGGTTGTAAGTATCGAGCCGAGATTTGCTGACGATCACCTGGAATTGAGGTTGACCATAGGAGCGAAGACTGACGAGGGCAAGTTAAAGTTCCTTAAAGCCCTTGAGGATTCTCGCGCCTTTTCGGATATCGAGGTCCTTGGCGAAAACCGCACCGGCAGCCGCACCGGAGATGACCAGGTCTTGATGGCATTGAACGCGCGCTATTCGGCTACCTGAAGCCATGTCAAAAAGAATCAAAACGATCATCCGCGTGATCTTGGGCGCCATCGTGGCGATGGACCTCACGTTGGCTGTTTTTAGCCTGCAGATGGCCGACGCAAACCGTACTCCGCAGTCAGAGTTGAATGCAGTCAAGCGACAGCACGCTCTGATGGCAGCCGACATCACCCGGGCCGAGACGATTCGTACCACCCTGCCTGCAGTGGAGCAGCAGTGTGACAGCTTTTTTCGACAGAATTTCAGGCCCATCACCTCCGGCTATTCCTCCGTAATTTCGGATTTCGGCTCGTTCTCTCGCGGCGCCGGGTTGCAGGCCGAAAATCTCAATTTCCACCGGCACGAAGCTGACAAACGCGGCGTGACCGAGGTGGATATATCCACCGTTGTGGACGGGGACTATTCCAGCGTCGTCCGTTTCGTCAATGTTCTGCAGCACTCGGATACATTTTACGTTCTCGATAGGCTTACCCTGGCTGCCAGCGGTTCGGGGGGACAATTGAAGCTGAATCTCCAACTGCGCACTTATTTTCGCAACTGAATATGTTGAGCCAGCGAAAGCGGATCATGCTTGTAGCGGGGCTGGTGGTAGTTTTCTTCTACGCCATATATCGGAGCAACCGGTCGCCCGAGATCGCGCCGGTGGTCTCCAGTGCGAATGAGAAATTCCGCCCCATCGCCGTGGAGAATCCCGCGTTGAAGCTGGAATTGCTGGAGCGTTTGAAAAAGCTGCAATACGAAGGTGCGCATCGAAACATTTTCAGCACCGTCGCGCCTCCACCCGTTTCGGTCGCGCCACCCAACGCGATTGCTCCGCCGGTCGTTACGCCTGCCCTTCCCTCTGGTCCGGCACCTCTGGTTGTGCCGGCCATGTTCTATGGCTTCGTGACCGATGCACAGACGGGAGCGCGCCGGGCCTTCTTTATGGAAGGGGAGAACGTCTACATTGTGGCTGTCGGAGAGACTTTGCTGGGGCGTTTCCGGCTGGTGCAGATTGGCAACAGTAGCGTCGAGTTGGAGGAGATCAGTACGGGACGGCGCGCCACGCTGACCATGGAAGAGCCCAACCCCGCGTGAGAGCAAGTTGCCGGTCTCGCCGCAAAAATGACAATTCGATCGCTTCCTATTTCGGAGCTATAGGAAGTAGTGACGTCTGGCTCTTGGATCCTGCGAAGAATTGTCGCAACAGTCCTGGATCGTTTTCCAAACGTGCGATCACGCGATTAATGTAGGAGCGTGTTTCGGCCAGCGGCGGAATCCCATGGTAGAAATCCACCCGTTTCGGACCGGCATTATACGCGGCCAGCGCCAGTGTGAGATCCTGGCCGTAACGATCCAGAAGCTGTCTGAGATATCGTGTCCCCCCTTCAATGTTTTGTACGGGGTCAAACGCGTTCCGCACCGCCATCTGCGCTGCCGTTTCCGGGCGTAATTGCATCAATCCCAGTGCGAATTTTTTCGAGACGGCGTGGGAATTGAAATTGGACTCCACGGCGATCACACTGGCCACAAGGGAGGGATCGAGACCATAGATCCCCGCGGCGTTCTGAATTTGCGCGGCGTAAGGCACGTCGATCGCGGGTTTCGCGCTATCACCAAAAACTTCCTCGGGCTCGATTCTCTCGAGCTCGGTGGCGGCTATGGTTACGCTGCCGCCCCGCAGATCGAGCCGCACCGTATCTCCCAGGTTTTGCCAGCCCGTTATGTGCAGGCGCTGTCCGCTCCGAAGCACAGCGTAATCGGCTTGCGCCGGCTGCGCCGCGACCAAAGCGATCAAAAATGCAGCTGCGGAGAGAAAATGTGCAATTATCCCCGACTGTCCCCACCCCCGACATACGGGACTTTTTTTACCGCGCGAGTGCTCGCGCTCGAGAGGGCACATATTGAGGACTGTGGCTCTCGCCGTTTTGCACAAAACCATCAGAAATTCTCCAACGCGTATTCGTGAATAGCGGCGGCGACTCCGCCTTGGTCATTGGAAAGTGTCTGGCGCCATCCCAGGATCTTCAGCTCCGGCACGCTATTGGCCATCACCACCGCCAGGCCCGCAAATTCCAGCATCTCCCGATCGTTGAAGTTGTCCCCGATGGCCATCACTTCTTCGCGCACAAAGCCCCGCAGCGCCGTCCATTCGGCCAGCGTGGCTCCTTTCGAGCACTTCCAGCGGATGACGTCCACCATGGCAAAATCACGGTGATCATAAAACGTCATCGCGGAAGAAAACTCCAGCTCCTTCGGCGCCTCGCGCAGAGCAGCGCTAACGTTTTGCATTTCGGCTACTGAGCCACTATACATCACTTGGATCGGGTCTTCGGTCAGGCAATCGTCGAGCGGGCAGACCTGCGCGATAAATTCCCGGTTCCGGGCAAAATATGCTTTCCGGCGGGGGTCTTCCCAATCGATGTCCTCAAAGATCACCTGGTTCGCGCGAGGTCGATCGAAAACTACGGCGGTGCCACGGCGCTGCGGAACGAACTGCAGCACCGCCCGCGCGGTCTGGTGAGGGAGGAGATGTTTCAAGTGGGTGACGCCGTCCTTTGACTTCACCAACGCGCCATTATTGACGATCATGATGAACGGGCATGAGATTTGCTGTGCGATCGGTAGCGCAAAATCGAAGCGCCGCCCGGTCACGAGCGCAACTTCGATGCCTTTCTCTACGGCGGCCTCAATGGCGTGCCGGTTAGCCGCAGGCACCTCGGAGGCGCTATCGAGCAGCGTCCCGTCGATATCGAGCGCAATCAGCCGGACGCTCATTGAATTATCTTAGTGGACCACATTGCTCTATTTTACATGTATCGAGCGCCACCCGCTCCTTCCGTCCCTACGAGCGTTCCCAAGTCAAACGCTGAGGTGCCCGGACGTTAGATCTTGGGATTGCAATTGGTGCCCAGCCGTGGATTCTCCTGCGGTCGTCCTTACTCGGCGTGGCGTCCAAGCTGGCCGACACAAGCTGGCCGAACTTGCCCTCCCCCAGTTTCTGATTACCCGCAAAGAGAAAAATGTAAAAATGTGTTGACACAAAGCTCGCGATTGTGTTTCATACAAGAGAATGAAACAGAGGAACATCCTCGATTCCCGCGATCGGCTCGCCCAGCGACTCCCGGACCCCACTCAGATTGCCCGCGGCACTTTGCTGCGGCGAACCATTCGCCATGCGCGAGGCTGTGCGAAGTGCCGGGCCGGAGGAGGACATCCGGTCTGGGTGCTCACGGTAACCTACCCGGGTGGAAGGACGCGGCAGTTCAGCATTCGTCGCGAGCAGCGCGCTCAGGTCCAGCAGTGGGTGCGCAATTATCAGCGTCTGAAAGAGGGATTGGAAGCGATCAGTGAATTGAATCACGAGCTGCTGCGGCCTTAGCCGGTAGCCTTTTTTTGGGGCCTTTTCTGTTTCATTTGTATAAGGACCTGCTTTCCGCTGTCCGGGAGCTCGTCGATGCTCACTTCTCCGGCCTCCGCCGCACGGTGCGCAAGAACCTCGCCCGTCTGACTTGCGCTTTCCTCTACTTGGCCTGGAGCATCCGTTTCGGCTACGGCGGACTGCACCTCACTTCGATCGCCCGCGTCCTACCCCAAGGCAGGAAGTTTAAAAGCAGCTATAAATGGCTCTCGCGCTTCCTCAAATGTAAGTACTTTGACGCTTCCAGCCTGGCCGAGTGCATGCTGGCGGTGATCTTGGGACAGAAGCCCCGGTCCTGGGTGATCGTGCTGGTCGACCAAACCACCGTGAATGGCGTCCGCCATCCCCTCCGCCATCCCCTTTCAAGGGCGAGCCGTGCCGGTCGCGTGGGTCGACTTTGAATATCCTTGGAAGACGGTCGATCCCGCTTCGCAAAACACCATCGAACGTTACCTGCTCACCTGGTTGGGACTGGCGGTCCCGCGCGGGGTACGACTGATTTTGATCTTCGATCGCGGCTACGCCCGGGTGGAGTTGATCCAGGACTTAAACCACGGGCAGCAGCCGTTCCTCATTCGCGCTCGCCGCCAAGTGATCGTGCAGACCAAAGTGCGGGGCCGCCAGCGACGGCTGAGCTTGGGGCGGCTGCCCCATCGCATGGGCCGTCCGCTCCGTTATCGCCACGTCCTCTACCATAGTCAAAAAGCCGAACCAGTAGACGTGATCGTGTATCGCGGGAAAGGATTTCAAGAGCCGTGGTTTTTAATCGTGCCGCCGGATTCCGAATCTTGGCTCCCCACCGAAGAAGTAGTCCGGCTGTATCGGCAACGCATGCAAATCGAGCAGTGTTTTCGCGATTGGAAAAGCCACCTGGGGCTGCGCGGCTTGCACCTGCAGGTGCAAAAATCCGAGCGCCTGCTGCGGGTGCTGATGGGATTCACCCTCGCTTATTGGATCGTTCTGCTGTTAGGGACAGATCCGTTCGCCGAAAAGCTCCGCCCCTACTTTGAACAGCAGCGGCGTAAGCCTCGCCACGGAACCGGCAAGGTTCTCAGCGTACTATCCATCGCTTTGCAGGTGCTCTCCGATTCGCGTTGGGAGCAACGGGCACGAAAACGCTTGATCGAGATTCTCGCGCGACTGGCGCAGGGGCGTGGAGTGGCGCTGCTGCCGGCCTTCTCGCCCTAACCAGCAGAGCTCGTTCTCTTCTCGCAATCCTCGATCCTCTTCTCCGGTCAGTGTG
>QHZC01000045.1:3086-4635 GCA_003224515.1 Acidobacteriota bacterium | reverse complement strand
GGAATGGGAACCTCCTGCGGGACTCCGTATGTGGCACAGGTAGAAGAGAAGATGATGTGCTTCACTCTCGTATCGACCATGGCATCCAGCAAATTGAGCGTATTCACTACGTTGTTGCGGAAGTATTTGCGAGGATTGCGCATGGATTCGCCAACGTAAGCGTTCGCAGCAAAATGGATGACGGCTTGAATGTCGTAGGCCCTGATCACCTCTCGGAGTAAGTTGAAATCTGCCAGATCACCCTGTACCAACGGTCCCCACCGCACGGCCCAGCGATGACCCGTGTCCAGACTATCCAGCGCGATCGGCCGATATCCGGCTCGTGCCAACAACTTGGCAGTATGGCTGCCGATGTAGCCTGCACCACCCGTGACCAATACTTGCACTTTTTCTTTCCCTGAAAACGGAGCGGCGCACCAAGCAGGGCCAGTGGGTCCTGGTGAACATTCCGTGAATGCTTTATGAATACTTCATTGCAAGCGAGCCTACCGTACGGTAGCAGAACGGCCACGTCAATTACCGTGGGGGCTAACCCTGTCGGCTAGTACTGCAAACTCGTTTGATTTGTCTAATTACCCAGGCGAGGCGTAAGCGCATCCTTTAGATCGCGTATTGGAGGCCGATGCGGTAATGCCGTAGAGACGGTCGGTCTATCCAACGAACTTGGACGAGGGTGGGGATCTGTGCAGGCATTTTAGGGAGCCTGAGCTGGCCTTGAAGAAGTGCGGATTGCTTGGGCGCATGATTCGCAAGCAGGCAGAACCCACCGTCGGAGATATCCTTTATCTGTCCCCGGAGGGTTACTGGTTTTTTCTTGGTATGATACGAAGCCAATTCGTTACCCTCAAATTTTCCAGTGATCGGATAGCGGGAATGGCCTCGTTTTGTCGGCGACGGTAGACGCATCTCATCACAAGAAGAACAGGATCATGGGTGTTGGTACCTTATTATGAAGACAGAATATTCGCGTCTGCGTAGGTGAACGATAGAGTTCACCCTTTTGCACCTTCCGAAAACTGCAGGATTTTCGCCAGGACCCCGGACCGGTCATAAGCTCCAGTCTTGAACATGAGGGATCTCAAGAAGGGCTTCGCGGTATTGGGACTGATGTCCATTCGGCAGGCGATCTGCTTTGTTGTATGTCCCTGCGTAAGAAGTCCAAGTGCTTCCGTTTCACGTTGCGTCAAACGGAATTTCTGAGCCACCAGTCCGAGATCAAGCGGCCCTCGACGGTTCCTCTCCAACAGAATGGCCAAGCTCGGCCCTGCGCCGTTTGCCATATGAGTTTTTAAGGTGAACACCCTCAGTTGATAATGCCTCTTACCAGATGTAACTTCATTGGAGAATCTTGGGCTCGGAGTGCCGTTTTGCTTGGGAAGCAGCGACTCGATCCGTCGCACGAGGAAATCGTCAAAGCGTTTGTTTCTCCGCGGAATTTCCGGGTAGGAGAGGATAGAAACAGCCTCCTCGTCCGCGTAAAGAAGCCGCAGGAGCGCGTCTAGCAATAAAAGCCCTGCGCCATGGGAATTTGTTCTCTCCGACGGCGGAG
>QHZC01000045.1:1595-2976 GCA_003224515.1 Acidobacteriota bacterium | reverse complement strand
TCGGTCTTCGTTGGCGTGGCCCAGCTCACTTCTAGACAGCATTTGCATTGCCAGACTCCGAAAACCGGTGAGTAGCAATTACAAAAGTTTCCTAGCTGGGTGACCCAATTGACAAAATAACTCGCCGGCAACTCGAATTCCTTGGCCCATAATGGCAATCAAGATAGCAATCGGCGTCAACCCCAACAATCCATTGGATACCGGGGCCAAGAAGCGGTAAACCCTGCAACACGCCTTAGAGGAAAGACCCGATAAGCTTGCATTTTCCTGAGTGCCTTTTTCGCCGCGACACGCGGTCGAGAATCTGGAACGCTGATGGATTCATCGACATGGACACGCATAAACCAAATATGACGAAGGGGTATTTCGTGGAACAGAGCAAATTGATGTGCCGCTTTCATCCTTGAACGGATACGTGCCCGATGGCCTGTGATTGTGAATTCTTTTTCTGCGAAGGACCTCTAGCGATGGGCCATCTTCTGGACCATAAACATCACGAGGTTGCCGCCTTCCGGGTCGGTCTTGGCTCAACACGCGGCGCAGCTTGTTCAGATAGCGTCCATCTTGCCAGCGCCCGCCGGACCGCTCCGGAACTACCGCCCCCCGCTTAGTCAAAGATTCTAAAGAGCTTACGTCGCAAGGCCCGTTTTCCGTATTTTCCAAAACACTGCTGGAGGGGGGCTGCTCGGGCCTGCCTCGCGAATTCCCAGTGAAATCTTTGTCCAACTACCGTTAAAATCGGGCCGTCTCTATTTTTCGAAATGAAAAAAATCACCATTGCCGTCGGCAGCCAGCGCGGTCCGAAGCTCAACGCCGTCACCGAAGCGCTCAAGTCATTTTCAGCCGCGCTCGCTCACGATACGCAATTCGAAGTCGTCGGCGTGGAAGCAGAGAGCGGAGTCAGCCACACACCAGCGTCTCGGGATGAATTGATGCGTGGTGCCCGCCAGCGCGCGGAAGCGCTGCAGGAGAGAGCGCGCCAGGGCGGAGCGGCCTGGCAATACTTCGTAGGCCTTGAAGGCGGGCTCGACGTCGCATACGAAGGTCTGTCGGCGGACGAGATCTTGCGTCATTCGGGATTGCAGCAGAACCGGCATCGCCTGGTGTTCCTGGAAAGCTGGGCCTACGTCTCCGACGGCGCGCGAGGCCACTATGGCCGCTCCGGAAGCATCGAACTGCCGGACGCGCTGGCTCACGAAGTTCTCGAAAATGGCGTGGAGCTTTCCGCAGCGATCGATCGGTTTGCCGGCGCCGTGGGGATCCGCGATGCGCAAGGCGCTTGGGGCGTGCTCTCGAACAATTTCATCACCCGGCAGGAGGCGTTTCGAGTTGCCGTGATTGCGGCTTTCGCGCCGTTCTATAATATGAAGTTGTACCGCGC
>QHZC01000045.1:0-1546 GCA_003224515.1 Acidobacteriota bacterium | reverse complement strand
AAAACTGGTTTTGAGGGAGCAACCGTGGACATCGTCAAAGGCAATATGGGCTGGATCGAAGTCGTCGTCGGCCCGATGTTTTCCGGCAAAAGTGAAGAGTTGATCCGGCGCCTGCGCCGCGCGGAAATCGCGCGCCAACGCGTGCAGATCTTCAAACCGGCCATCGACGAACGCTACGCTGCCAACGAAATCGTGTCGCATTCCGGCCTCGGCATCCGGTCGGACAACGTGTTCAAAGCCGTCGAAATCATGGAGAAGCTTTCCCCGCGCACGGAAGTCGTCGGCATCGACGAAGCCCAATTCCTCGGTGACGAAGTTGTCGACGTTTGCACCAAGCTCGCAAATCTTGGTAAACGCGTGATCGTCGCCGGCCTGGACACCGATTACCGCGGCCGCCCGTTCGAACCCATGCCGCGCCTCCTCGCCATCGCCGAAGAAATCACCAAGCTGCTGGCCATCTGCGTCCGCTGCGGCAATCCCGCGGTTCACACGCAGCGGCTTGTCGACAGCGAAGACCTGATTGTTGTCGGCGCAATGGGCGCCTACGAAGCCCGGTGCCGCCGCTGCTTTGAACCCAATCCCGCTCTCGCGCAGGAGAAGAAGGACGGACCGCAACTGATCGCCCGCAACCGCGCCGCCTCCGCCGGCGGTTCGTCCTAACGACAGCCCCGACATGGGTAGAATTGTTTGGCGATAGTCAGCGACGACTTCGCTTAACCACTACACGAAAAATGTATTTTCATGAAATCGAAGGGATTGCGCCGCAGAGCGAGGTGCCCAACTTGCTGCCGCGCCTGGCTGCGATAGCGGGCTGCACCGCTTACTGTTCGATGCACCCTGGGGGGTTCGAGAAATTGCTCGAATCACCTGACCACGGACCTTTACTGCACTTCATTGAAAGGTGACATGCGGATTGCACTCCTGAATAACATCCCCATCAAGAAGAAGTGTTTGATTTGTGGCACGGCTTTTGACCCACTTGATGACTCACCTGATTTCGATGCGTCTGTCCCCGTACTGAAGCGCTAAGCACAAAGCGGCTGGACGTTCCTTGGCTCGACTGAAAATCCCTCTGAATCGAGCTAGCTCGCACCCATGATCATCGAATCCAAAGCACCGACCCGCGTGGACTTCGCCGGGGGAACGCTTGATATTTGGCCGCTCTATCTGTTTCATCCGAGTGCGGTTACCGTGAATGCCGCGATCTCGCTTTATGCTTCGTGTGTCATCGAAACGCTCCCCAGCGGCGATAACCGCATCAAACTCATCTCCCGCGACATCAAGCGCTAAGAAAGTTTTGCCTCCTTCGCCGCGCTCGTGAAAGCCAAGCGCTACCGCCTCCCACTCCTCGCGGAAATCACCAAGTTCTTCCACCCCCAGGGCGGCTTTACCCTCACCACCGATTCGGAAGCTCCCGCGGGTGCGGGCATCGGCGGCTCCAGCGCCATGGCCGTGGCCATTTGCGCCGCGCTGGACCGCTTCACCGGAGCAGGGAAGAGCAAGGTTGACTGGATCCACATCAGCCGCGACGCCGAGGCCATCGTCA
>QHZC01000369.1 GCA_003224515.1 Acidobacteriota bacterium | reverse complement strand
CACGTTGCCGTTTATCTTCGGTGCGTGTGCGAATGTGGGAAGCGGAATAACAAGCGATTTCCTCCTGAAACGCTTCGGGTTAAAGGTCGCGCGCCGCCGCGTTGGAATAATGGGTCTTGCCAGCGGTGGCCTCTTCGCACTGCTTGCTGCCCTTACTCCATCTAAAGTTGGCGCGCTTCTGCTGCTCTGCTTGAGTTTCGCCGGAATCTCCTTCAATCAGTCGATGACGTTCCCGATTTGTATTGATGTTGCAAGGAAGTTCCCTGGGTCTATGGGTGGCGCCATGAACACAGCCGCTCAGGTGGGTTCCTTTCTTTCGGGCGTCATGTTCGGCTATGTCGCCAAGGTTTCCGGCAATTATGCTCGGCCGTTGATCATGATGGCATTGGTGCTCGGTTTCGGGGCCCTGACGTGGCTCAAGATAGACCCGACGCAAGAGCTTGTTCCAGAAGGTCACCGAACACGCGAAAGCTTAGTGCGCTCCCGAGACTGAATCCAAGTTCCGCGGAAGTCCGCTTCGGGAAATTGGAGGTTTCGTTTGGCACTTACCGAGGATTGCGGACGGGTAACGAGGATCCAGAAGTAAGGGATCACTTCCTGTTTGCCGACGACTCGCTCAGAACACAATTTAGAAGAAAATGAAAACAGCACCTTCGTTCGTGTGGCAAAAAAAAGGGACAAAAAGGGCAAGCCTTAGTGTTGCGGTCGGGTGGTTATCTGTTAGCGCGTTTTCTCACAACAAAGGTAGGTTAACCCTTTTTCGCCGGTATTCTCGAAAGCGTTTTGATCGTAATCTGCTTGTAACCACCCTCCAGGCGGACCACCATTTGGTTCTTGTCGCCGACGGGCATTTTCAGCTCCATCGCGTCGTGCTTTTCCACGACAGTGCCCGAAGCGCGCACAGGGCATTGAGGAGGCTCTTGAGCTGTTGATTGCCATCCGCGGGAAAGTAGAGACCGCCGTCGTCGGCCGCAATCGCCAGTGGCACGCCACGGGCCAGGCAGGCCGCCCCGCAATCCTTGTGAGAATGCGGCTGTGGCCGCCGGAGCATGCAACATGAAACAGGCCGCATCGACGACTTTCCCGGTCACCGTGACAATATTCGGTGGATCGCCGGCTTGGCGGGGTTGTGGGGAAGCGCCAGCACTAGGCCGGGGCCACCCGCTGGGACGGAATATTGCATCGATCAGCGACGCTCGTGGAATTGTCAAACGGCTCCGCCCGAAGGCGGCAATATCCCGTTCTTGCTGGTCTTCGTCGTCGTCCGGCTTCGAGATGCTTGGACACGGGGCCGGCGTCATTAGGCCCATGTAAGTCAGGCAGCGGTTGTCCTCAAAGACATTGGCGCCTGGAGACGACATGTCTCGAATATCTGCACCGACCGAGGCACCGAACGTGGTCGAAACCTGGATGGGAGGATTACCGGAAATGATATTCCGTTGAATCGTGTTGCCGCTAGCGCTCGAAACGACCCGGACTCCGTTCGTGTTTCCCCCAATGGTATTCCTTTCTATCAGGTTGCCGCTGCTGTCACCCACTAGGCCGACGCCGAAAGAGTTGCTGAGCGCGTTATTCGTAGGCGTCACAGAACCATTGCCGCTGTAAACGTTCAACCGAACTCGGTTGTTGTGGCTGTTGACTAGTCAAGTTCCTCCGCACGCAGTGCCGGCAAAACCGAAGTTTCTGACCGAAACGTTATGTGTAATGTCGCTGTTAGTTGCGCCAGAAAGAAGAATTCCGCTGAAACAATTGTCAGCAGCAGTAACGCGCTCGACTCGCACTTGGCTACTCCCAAGTGACAGCAATATTCCCATCCGCGCAAAGTTCCGCACCAAGCCAGGCCCCAAAATTGCCACGTTGCTCTGGCCAGCAGTCGTGATTCCATCCTCGGGAACGAAAGGCGTAGGAAAACCGGTGCAGTTATTGGGCGGACTGGCGCGTCCCTTTAAGGTGAAGCCGTTGAGCCGGAGTGTGATACCGGGCGCTCCAAACTTGATACAGGGTGCGCCCGCGACATCGCAAGTCACGTCCCCTACCAGCTTGCTGTCCTCGAAGATGGTGAGCGTGGTGGAAATGGTACCGCTGATATCCGTTGCCTGGACGCGCGCGCCACAAAGCAAGAGCACAAATATAGAAACAATGGCAAGCGTTATTCGTCGAATGAGGATCTGGTTCATAGGACCTCCTGACGCCGTGTTCAAGGTCGCTATGGGAACAAGGGGGACAGAACGGCGTGGAATGTACGAAGCCTAGGCGAACCACCAAAGCTTGTCAAGCCGAACTTCGGAGGGACTTCGACCGTCAGCGTTATCAAAAGCTACGGTCGACCGACAGGCCTTTCAAGCGCATGGCTGTATGGTGTGCGAGAACCACGTTCTTCGCGCAGAGGGCCCCGACATTCGGCACACGCGCCGTTGTGGAGCATTGTAATCGCCAAGGACACGTGTCGCCGATTGCGGACGGATGACGAGCAACCCGGAAGTCATCAGCTCGCCCGTCGGGTTAGTACCGACAAACGCCGATCGCGTCAGTCCTTGATTTCCTGGCGAGAAGCCGACTTGAACGAAGCCGCTGGCGCGGCGGACGCTTCGCGTGCTATGCTCCGCACGTCATGCCCCAGCGTAACGCATCGAATTGCGGTTCTCGCACATGCTCATTTTCTAAGTACCGCAAAACCAATAGCTTACAGCTGGGTGAAAAGATTGAATTCCCATAGCCATTAGGCCGCATCCGCCGCAAACGCCAGTGTCTTCCTTCAAGTCGTTGTATCGAAAGCGCGCAAACACACCGTGCTCGTGTGCGGAGCTTGCTCACTCGCGCTTCCGATACAACATTAAGACTTCCCATTACTAATCGCTCTAAGCCTGCATCAGATCACTTCCGTGTGGCCGACAAACCGCGAGTTTGGTCCTCGCGGCGGCGGATGCAAAGGCCTGGCTCGCGTGTGTA
>QHZC01000368.1:11895-15712 GCA_003224515.1 Acidobacteriota bacterium | reverse complement strand
CAATTGATTGTTACCCTCGCGCATGGGTACGGTATCGACAGCCGCAACCGACTGTACTCCGGGCACGCGGCGCGCGCGGTCCAGGACATCCTGCCACGCCACGGGGATTTGCCCGGGATTCGAAAGCACGCCAGGCGAAATCGCCATTCGAGCGATCAACACGTTCCGGATGTTAAGGCCCGCGTCGAGGGATGAGAGCCGCAGAAGCGTTCGGCTGAGCATCCCGGCAGCGACCAACAGCACGACGGCCAGGGCGATTTCGGATATGACAAAACTGCCGTGCAGACGGCGCGAGCTTCCCGCGACGGTTCGTGCCCCGGCACGCAGTGTCTGTTCGAGTTCGCGCACTGGGGCGCGCAGGGCCGGCGCCAGTCCGAAGAGAAGGCCGCTGAACAGCGAGACAGCGATGGCAAAGAGCAGCACACGCCAATCGAGCTGTACCTCGTCAGCGCGTGGCAAAGTGCCGGGCCAGAACTGCACAAACGGGCGGATACCAATGGCCGCGAGCAAAACGCCGAGCATGCCTCCGGAAAGACCCAACACTGCGCTCTCTGTCAGGCATTGGCGCACTAACCGGCCCTGGCTCGCCCCGAGCGCCACGCGCATGGCCAGTTCACGCTCGCGCGAAACAGCGCGCGCCAGCAGCAAGCTCGCGACATTGACGCAGGCGATCACCAGCACCAGGCTGACTGCGCCCAAGAGCAACCATAACGTGGACCGGACATCTCCGACATCCGGTCGAAGCGGTAACGCGACGAAGCTGCGGCCCGCGTTGGAATCCGGGTACTGCTCCGCCAGATGACGGCCGATCAGTGCCAGCTCCGCCGAAGCCTGCGCTAATGCCGCGCCAGGCCGGAGGCGCGCCACAACGCCAATAGGATGTGGCTGACGCTTCCGCATGTACCCTTCCGTGTTTTGACCCAGCGGAGTAAATGCATCCGGCTCGTCTCCGTCCAGCCGGAAACGTGGGGGCGCGATGCCGACAACGGTATAGCTCTTTCCGTCCAAAACAAGAGAAAGGCCGACGGCTCGCGCGTTTCCTGCGAAGCGGCGCTGCCAGAAACTGTAGCCCAGGATGACGACGGGCGCGGCGCCAGCGTGATCCTCCTCGGGCAGGAAGGCGCGCCCTCTCAAGAGAGGAACGCCCAGGACGGAAAACAGCTGGGATGATACCTCGCGGCGGTCCACGAATTCGGGTATCCCAGGCTCACCAACTATGCCTCCGCTGTTCAGCCACCCCACCATAGACAGGGAGCGGCTCGCGCGCTGACAATCGAGAAAGTCAAGGTAGGCAACGTTCTGCTCGCCATACACTTCTGTATTCACGTATCGGTATGCCCGTGGACCGCGACCAGCCGGTCGGGTTCTGGATAAGCCAATGGCTTGAGCAGAACGCCGTTGAAGACGGTGAACATGACGGTCGTTGCGCCGCTGCCGAGGGCCAGCGTCAACAGGGCCACAGCCGCGAAGCCCGGTTGGTTTCGCAGGTTACGAATGGCATAGCGGAAGTCCTGCAGCAGGTCTTCCAGCCAACGTGTGCCGCGGGCATCGCGGCACTTCTCTTTCACCTGTTCAGGACCGCCAAGAGCAAGACGGGCTTGTCGTCGTGCTTCTTGAGGATCGTGGCCGTGCGCGATCAGTTCGCTCACGTGTTGGTCAAGATGGAAGCGCAGTTCCTTTTCGAGTTGTTCTTCCATCTTTTTTCTGCGCCACAGGCGTCGGTCAATCGCTCCCAGCTAGCGGCTTCCGTTTCGAGCTGCGCGCGGCCCTTCCGCGTAAGCCGATAAAACTTGGCCTCGCGGCCGGTCTCGGTATCCTTCCAGTCCGCAGCCAAAAGGCCGCGGTTTTCGAGCCGGTGCAACGCCGGATAGAGCGAGCCTTGCGGAACCTGGACCACACCGCGCGACACCTGTTCCAGCCGTTGCGCGATCGCGTACCCATGCACCGGGCCCAGGGCGGCAACTTTCAGAATCAATAGATCCAGGGTGCCTTGCGGTAGATCGGATTTCTCCTGCATGGCATACCTCCACCTCCTGCATATCTAACACAGGACGTGTAGAAGGGCAAGGTATGGGCCGCCCGGCCTGTTGGAAATTGCGGATGGTCAAGGCTCGGAAGAAATCTTGCCTCCTTCTATAGCGACATCACTAAACGAGGTCGACGCGCTTTAGCAAGAAGTAACTTAACTTACTTCGAATCCGGGGCTGAGGATGACTTCCCTGCTCGGTTTGTGCGATTCTTCTTCCGCACAGAAGTCCGAGGACAGAGAACGATGCTGAAGAAATTCAAAGAGTTGACGGAAAAAGAGATTCTGGCGATCGCCATAGCTGCGGAAGAGGAAGACGGGCGGATTTACGGGGAGTTTGCGGACGCGCTGCGGGATGAGTATCCATCGACGGCGCAAATGTTCGAAGAGATGCGCGCGGAAGAAGTGGTGCACCGCGACCGATTGTTTGAGATGTTCCGGCAGCGTTTCGGCGACCACATTCCGCTAATCCGGCGGGAAAACGTGAAAGGATTCCTGCAAAGGAAACCGGTGTGGCTGCTCCGGCCGCTGGGTGTGAAGGTCGCAAGGAAACAAGCGGAGTTGATGGAGATGGAGGCGAGCCGGTTCTATGCACGGGCGGCAAGCCGGACAGCGGACGTGACGACGCGGGAATTGTTGAACAAGCTTGCGGACGAAGAGAGAAAACACACACAGACTGCGGGCGAATTGGAAGAAAAACATCTCACGGCGAGCGCGAAAGCCAAGGAGGATGAATCCCACCGCAAGTTGTTCCTGCTGCAAGTAGTGCAACCGGGCCTGGCGGGTTTGATGGATGGATCGGTATCGACGCTGGCGCCGCTATTCGCGGCGGCCTTCGCTTCGCACAAGAGCTGGGAAGCCTTCCTGGTGGGACTGGCAGCTTCGATCGGCGCGGGGATTTCGATGGCTTTTTCGGAGGGGCTTTCCGACGACGGCTCACTGACGGGGCGCGGGTCCCCCTGGCTGCGCGGCGGGGTGACCGGATTGATGACCACGGCGGGGGGAATCGGACATACCCTTCCCTTCCTGATCGGCAATTTTCATGTCGCAATGCTGGTGGCAGTCATCATCGTAGCGGTCGAGCTCGGGGTTATCAGTTACATCCGTCACCGCTACATGGATACGCCGTTCCTACAGGCGGCGTTTCAAGTGATTGTCGGCGGGGTGCTGGTATTTTTGACGGGTTGGCTGATCGGCAGCGCGTAGAAAAACAGTCTTTGGGTTGTTAGTTCTAAGCTTTGACAGGTCGCTTTGAGAACTGGTGAACGTGGCTGCTGGTGGCACGCCGCTCCAAGAACAGAGGGAGCCGCGGCACTGTAATTTCCCTAGCAAGCAGAAAACAATCGGAGCTATCGAAAAGCGGAGGGGCATTCGATGGGTGTTAGGGATTAATCCGTCTGCGTTGCAGGAACCGGCGCGGGGGCGTGGGAGAACGTGCGCCGCAGCCAGGATTGCAGCCGGTCCATGTAGATGTAAACGACCGGCGTGGTGAAAAGCGTGAGCATCTGGCTGAGGATGAGGCCGCCGACGATAGTGATGCCGAGGGGCCGGCGAAGTTCGGAGCCGACACCCGCGCCGAGCGCAAGAGGCATGGCACCGAGAAGCGCTGCCATGGTGGTCATTAAGATGGGCCGAAAGCGCAGGTGGCAGGCCTTGTAGATCGCTTCGACGGGTGACAATCCTTCTTCCCTTTCCACTTGAACTGCAAAATCAATCATGAGAATGGCGTTTTTCTTGACGATGCCGATCAAGAGAATGATGCCGATGAGCGCGATGATGTTCAGATCGGAC
>QHZC01000368.1:10070-11844 GCA_003224515.1 Acidobacteriota bacterium | reverse complement strand
TAGAGGATGCCGAGAACGATGTAAACGGTGGCGAGAGCGGTGATGATCAAGACCGGCTGATTGGAGAGAGAGTCCTGAAAGGCCTGCGCCGTGCCCTGAAACGTAGCGTGAACGGTGTTGGGCACGCCGATTTCGCGGCGAGCCTGCTCAATGTGCTCGACGGCCGGGCCGAGTGAAGCACCCGGCGCAAGATTGAAGGAAAGAGTGATGGCTGGGAAAATGCCCTGGTGGTTGACGGAAAGCGCGGTGTTGGACGGCTCGTAGTGTGCGAAGGCGCTGAGCGGAACGAGTTTGCCGGATTTGGAGGGCACGTAAATTGATTTGAGCGCTTCGGGGCTTTGCTGATGCTCGGGAGCAACTTCCAGCACCACGTGATACTGATTCAAGCCTTTGTAGATGTTGGAGACCTGGCGCTGGCCGAAGGCATCGCTAAGAGTGTTGTCAATGTCCTGAACGGTAACGCCAAGGCGGGAGGCGGTGTCTCGGTCAATGGCGACGGAACTTTGCAGGCCATGCATTTGCTGGTCGGAGTTGACGTCGCGAAGCTCGGGGATCTTTTGGAGGCGCTGCATGATGATGGGCGCCCAGTGAATAAGGTCACTGAGATTGTCCGCCTGAAGGGTGTACTGGAATTGAGCGCCCCCAAAGCGGCCGCCGACGCTGAGATCCTGAACCGCCTGCAGGTAGAGGGCAGCGCCGGGGATTTTGGCGGTCTTCGAACGGATGCGGCCAATGACCTGATCAACGCTGAGCTTGCGCTCGCTGAGCGGCTTGAGCTGACCGAACATGCGGGCCGTGCTGCCGCCGCTGCCGCCACCGGTGAATGATATGACGGTATCGACCGCGGGGTCCTGCAAGACGATGTCGGTGAACTGACGCATCTTCTGAGACATGGCCACGAAGGAAAGATCCTGATCGCCCTGGATGAGCCCCGTGAAGCGGCCGGTATCCTGTTGCGGAAAGAAGCCCTTGGGCGTCTGCACGAACAAATAGACGTTCAAGCACACGGTGCCAAAGGTGAGGAGCAAGATGAGGAACTGGTGACGAAGAACCCAGCGGAGGGAAACATCGTAGGCGCGCAGCATACGATTGAAAGCGTTCTCAGAAAATCGATAGAGACGATTGTGCCGGCTGGTTTCCTGGCGCAGGAAGCGGGCGCACATCATGGGAGTTGTGGTTAGCGAAATGAGGAGCGATACGGCAATGGCCACGCTGAGAACAACGGCGAATTCGCGGAAGAGCCGGCCGACGATTCCACCCATGAGAAGTATGGGAATGAAGACGGCGACGAGCGAAGTGCTCATGGAAAGGACGGTGAATCCGATTTCACTGGCGCCTTTCATGGCGGCTTGATAGGGCTTCATGCCGTTCTCAATGTGGCGAGTTATATTTTCAATGACCACGATGGCATCGTCGACGACGAAGCCGGTGGAGATGGTGAGGGCCATGAGAGAGAGATTGTCCAGGCTGTAGTGGCCAAGGTACATGACGCCGAAGGTGCCAATGAGGGAGAGCGGAACCGCGACGCTGGGGATGATGGTGGCCCAGACGTTCCGCAGGAATGCGAAGACCACGAAAATCACCAGGACGATGGAAATCATAAGGGCGACTTCCACGTCGTGGACGGAAGCGCGAATGGTAGTGGTACGGTCGACGGCTACGTCCAGATGGAGCGAAGGAGAAATGGTGGCGCGAAGCTGAGGGAGGATGGCCATGATGCGGTCGACGGTTTCAATCATGTTTGCGCCGGGCTGGCGAAAGACGGCCAGGAGGA
>QHZC01000368.1:6152-9822 GCA_003224515.1 Acidobacteriota bacterium | reverse complement strand
ATTCCGTAGCTATTGAGGTGGTAGGGGTTCACTTCGACGCGCACAGCGGGGCGCGAACTTCCCCAAGTGAAAACCTGGCCGACACCTTCGACCTGCGCGAGCTTCTGCGCGAGGATGGAATCGGCCGCGTCGTAGATTTGCGCGGGAGGAATGTTTTCGGAAGTCAGCGCCAGGAGCATGATCGGAGCATCAGCAGGATTGACTTTTCGATAGCTGGGCTGCCCGGGAAGATCGGCGGGAAGCTGGCTGCGAGCGGCGTTGATGGCGGCCTGAACGTCGCGCGCGGCGGCATTGATGTCACGATTGAGATCGAATTGAAGAGTGACGCTCGTGGAGCCCAGGCCGCTCGAGGAAGTCATCTGCGTGACGCCTGCAATGCGGCTGAACTGGCGTT
Organism: Acidobacteriota bacterium; assembly: GCA_003224515.1. Lineage (GTDB taxonomy): Bacteria > Acidobacteriota > Terriglobia > Acidiferrales > UBA7541 > Acidiferrum. The sequence goes on along the minus strand of QHZC01000368.1, from coordinate 9,428 downwards.
CGAGGGGCGTGGCGACAGCGGAGGCCATGGTCTCCGGGCTCGCACCGGGCAGCCCGGCCCCCACGCCAATGGTTGGGAAATCGACTTGCGGTAGCGGTGCGACGGGCAAAAAACGAAACGCCGCAGCACCGGAAAGAAAAATAGCAATGGTAATCAGCGACGTGGCGACGGACCGTCGAATGAAGGGCGCAGAAAAATTGGAGGAAAAATTCACCCGCTAGTCTCCGTGGGCCGGTTCTTCGATGGGATTGCCGATGTGAAAGGCGAAGCGGCGCCCCAGCCAATCGAATGCAAGATAAACAACCGGCGTGGTGTAAAGGGTCAACAATTGGCTGAGGATAAGACCGCCGACGATGGTGATCCCGAGAGGGCGACGTAGCTCCGAGCCGACGCCGGCTCCGAGCGCGAGCGGCAAGCCACCCAGCAGTGCGGCCATGGTGGTCATCATGATGGGCCGGAAACGCAGCAGGCAAGCTTCGTAGATGGCCTCGAGCGGTGCCTTCCCTTCCTTGCGCTCGGCCTCGAGGGCGAAGTCGATCATCATGATGGCGTTTTTCTTGACAATGCCGATGAGCAGGATGATGCCGATGAGTGCAATCACACTGAATTCCGTGCGACAGAGGAGAAGCGCGAGGATCGCACCGACGCCGGCTGACGGGAGTGTAGAGAGAATCGTGATCGGATGAATGTAGCTTTCGTACAGGATGCCGAGAACGATGTAAACGGTAACCAGCGCAGCCAGGATAAGGATGGGCTCATTCGCCAAGGACTTGAGGAAGGCGGCCGCGGTGCCCTGGAACGTGGCCTGGATACTGGGCGGCATGTTCAATTCCTGTTTCGCGCGATTGATGGCGTTCACGGCGTCGCCGAGCGCGCCATTGGGAGCTAGGTTGAACGAAAGAGTAACGACAGGAAACTGGCCCTGATGATTGAGCGCAAGAGCAGAGTCGCCAGGGTCGAAACGCGTGAAGGCGCTGAGAGGGACCTGCGTGCCGTTGGAAGACTTTACGTAAATATTTTTCAGTGAATCGGGATCCTGCTGGAACTGCGGATCGACTTCCAGGACGACATGATACTGGTTGAGCTGGGTAAAGATCGTGGAGACCTGACGCTGGCCAAAGGCATCGTAGAGAGTGTTGTCAATGTCGGCGGGAAGAATGCCGAGGCGCGCGGCGGTGTCACGGTCGATGGTGAGGGATGCAAGGAGACCCTGGTTTAACTGGTCGCTGGCGACGTCGCGGAGTTCGGGCAGCGATTTCAATTTGTCGATGAAACGCGGAGTCCAGTAAGCGAGCTCTTTGGCATCAACATCTTCGAGGCTGTACTGGAATTGCGTGCGGCTGACGCGGTCTTCGACAGTCAGGTCCTGAACCGGTTGTAGGAAAAGCGAGACGCCATCGACCTTGGCGAGTTCGGGCTGAAGGCGGCGGATTACATCCGAGGCGTTGATTTTGCGCTGGGCGAGCGGCTTGAGATTGATCTGGATGCGGCCGCTGTTCAACGTAGTGTTTGTGCCATCGACGCCGATGAAGGAAGAAAGGCTTTCGACCGCCGGGTCCTTGAGAATGACATCGGCAAGAGCCTGCTGGCGACGCGACATGGCCGCAAAGGAAACGTTTTGCGGGCCTTCGGAGACACCTAGAATGACACCGGTATCCTGAACGGGAAAAAATCCTTTGGGAACGTAGACATAGAGAAGGATGGTGCCTACGAGGGTGGCGACAGTCACAACGAGAGTGGTGGTGCGGTAGCGGAGCACGAACTGCAGTGTACGGCCATAGAATGCGATGACGGAATCAAAGGCCTCTTCGGACTTGCGGTAGAACCAGCCCTCCTCTTCCTTTTTCTGATGGCGGAGGAGCTTGGCGCACATCATCGGTGTCAGCGTCAACGAAACAAACGCGGAGACCAGGATGGCCATGAAGAGAAGAGGAATGAGCACAGCGATGAGCGAAACGGTGAGGGAAACGATGGTGAAACCGATCTGTTCGGAACCCTTGAGGGCAGCTTGGAGCGGCGATTCCCCTTCCTCGATGTAACGGCTGATGTTTTCGATCATAACGATGGCATCGTCGACGACGAAGCCGGTCGAAATGGTTAGCGCCATGAGGGAAAGGTTGTTGAGGCTGTAGCCCAGAAGATACATCACGCCAAACGTGCCAATCAGAGAAAGCGGAACAGCGACGCTGGGAATGATGGTGGCTCGGAAGCTGCGGAGGAAAAGAAAAATCACCATTACGACGAGTGCAACCGTGAGCACCAGCGTAAATTGAACATCCTCGACGGACGCGCGAATCGTGGTGGTGCGGTCGGTGAGGATATCCACTTTAACAGCGGCGGGGAGCGCAGCCTGGAGTTGCGGGAGGAGTTTTTTTACGCGATCGACTACGGCGATGATGTTCGCGCCGGGCTGCCGCTGAATATTGAGAATCACGGCAGGATTTTTATTGGCCCAGGCAGCCTGCTTGGCATTTTCCACGCCGTCGACGACGGTAGCGACGTCGGTCAGCCGCACGGGCCCGCCATTGCGGTAGGCAATGATCAGCGGACGGTAGCTGTCGCTGGAGACGAGCTGATCGTTTGCGCCGATGGTATAAGCCTGGTGAAGGCCGTCAAAGGTACCTTTGGCCTGGTCGACATTGGACTGGCCGAGAGCCGTGCGCAAGTCTTCGAGACTCAGCCAGTAGGAGGCCAACGCCGTGGGATTTGCCTGGATGCGCACTGCCGGACGCTGGCCGCCGCTGATGCTGACAAGACCCACGCCACTAAGCTGAGAAATTTTCTGAGCGAGCGTGGTGTCTGCGAGGTCTTCGACTTTGGGTAACGGGAGAGACTTCGACGTGAGCGCAAGCGTCAGTATGGGCGCGTCGGCGGGATTAATCTTACTGTAGATGGGGGGATTGGGAAGTCCTTGGGGGAGGAGATTGGAAGCGCTATTGATGGCCGCTTGGACTTGTTGCTCAGCGACGTCGATATTCAGGTCTAAACCAAACTGGAGAGTGATCATCGAGCTCCCGAAAGAACTCGTGGAGGTCATCTGATTCAGACCGGGAGTTTGTCCGAACTGGCGCTCAAGCGGAGCCGTGACCGAAGAAGCCATTACTTCGGGGCTGGCGCCTGGGTAAAATGTTTGTACCTGGATTGTGGGGTAATCGACCTGAGGCAACGCAGAGATTGGCAATTGTCGGAAAGCGACCCACCCCACGAGGAGGACGCCGACCATCAAGAGGGTGGTGGCCACCGGCCGCAGAATGAACGGCCGTGACGGGCTCATCG
>QHZC01000368.1:0-6110 GCA_003224515.1 Acidobacteriota bacterium | reverse complement strand
CAGGGCCGCGACCAGAACCATTCGTGCCGGCAGAGGTGCTGGGATTGATCTTGGTCCCATCCTGCAGTTTGTCCTGGCCGTCGATGACCACGACATCACCCGGATTCAAGCCGGCGCTCAAGCCCACGCTGTTGCCGGTGGTTTGCGCGATGAGCACGGGATAAATTTTCGCAATGATATCCTTGGTAGCAGGGTCTTTAGCGACGGCATAAAGGTAAGTACCCTGAGGGCCACGCTGGATGGCAGCGGTGGGAACGATGGTGAGATTATGTTTGGTGTCAACAAGAAGGTGGACGTTGACGAATTGATTGGGGAAAAGGGCGTTGTCGACATTGCTAAAGATGGACTTGAGCTTGTAGGTCCCGGTGGTCAGATCAATCTGATTGTCGATGGTTTGGAGTTTTCCGGTGGCAATTTTGGCAGTGTCGTCGCGGTCGTAGGCATCGACCACAAGTTGAGCGCCGGAGCGGAGCTTGGCGTTCACCTGGGGAAGCTGATCCTGTGGCAGACTGAAAATCACCGATATCGGCTGGAGCTGGGTGATGACCAGGAGTCCGCTAGTGTCGGCGGCATGCACGATGTTGCCAACATCCACGAGGCGAAGACCGATGCGGCCGCTGATCGGCGCAGTGATGCGGGAATAGGTGAGCTGGAGTTTAGCGTTGTCAATGAGGCTTTGATCTGAGGTAATGGCGCCGTCAAACTGACCAACCAATGCGGCCTGGGTGTCCAGCTGCTGCTGCGGGATGACACCCTCTTTGAAGAGAAGCTTATAGCGCTCAAAATTGACCTCTGCATCTTTACGTTGGGCCTGGTCTTTAGCGAGTTGGCCCAGAGCCTGCTCAAGCTGGACCTGGAAGGGACGTGGATCGATCTGCGCAAGAAGATCTCCTTCGTGGACAAACTGACCTTCTTTAAACGCGACGCTGCTGAGTTGGCCATCGACGCGGCTGCGAACCGTGACGGTGTTGAAGGCGGTGACCGTGCCAAGGCCATTGAAATAGACGGGCAAGTCGCCAGATTGGGCGGTGGCAACGACAACCGGCACGACCAAATTGCCCGCGCCGAAACCTCCCTTGCCCTTGCTGGCTGCTCCGGGCGCGGCGGCGTCAGCTGTCGAGCTCACGTCCCTTGAATTGCGGTAATACCAGCCACCGAGAGCGATAACTCCAAGCACGAGAACCCAGAGCCACCAACGGCTCTTGGAAGGTACTGCAGCCGCAGCGCCGCTGGCACCCGGCTCGGGAAGGCCTATGGAGTTGGTCTGGTCCATCCATTCGCTCCTGTCACAAAATGCGGTTGTGCGAGAGAGTCTGCCGAAAGCAGGGCAATCGCAAGCAGACGCTGGGGGCTGCGGCGTCTAGTACTGGCAGCCTACCGGAAAACATTGCCTACGCCTAGATAAGACGGTTTTTGGAGGCAAATGGTTACGAAGGCTCTCAGGTCCCGCAGATACCGGGCGGGGCGTCGGTGTGGTCAAGCCAGCATGGGAACAGTCGAGATTCTGCCAATTTGAGGCGTGCAGAAATGGCCAGCAGAAAGTAGACTGTCGCGGAACGGAGCTGGCTTCGGAAAATGGAGCCAAACTTTGGATGGCTAGGGGAGAAAACGATATGCTCAAGGGCTTGATCCTGGGGATTTTGCTGGGGGCACTGCTGATAGCCGGAGGCGTTTACTGCTACTTCTCCTCGGGGCAGGCTCCGGTGGCCACTTCAGCACCACCGATCTTATTTGAAAGGACGTTTGCGCGCCTGGCACTGCATGCCTATCTAGATAAGCTGCCGCACCCAGAGCCCCAGGTGCCGACGGACGAAGCTAACCTGGTATCCGGCGCAAAGGTTTACAAGGAGCAGTGCGCCACGTGCCACGGCCTGCCGAACGAACCCAAGACCGCCGTCGCACAAGGGATGTTTCCCGCGCCGCCGCAACTCTTTCATGGCGTTGGCGTGACAGACGATGACGCATGGGAATCGTACTGGAAAGTGGAAAACGGGATTCGAATGTCGGGGATGCCAGGATTCAAGGGCCAACTGACGGAAACGCAGATCTGGCAGGTCACCGTACTAGTGAAGAATGCGGACAAGATTCCGGAATCGGTAAAAAAGGAGCTCGCGGCAGGGGCGGCTACACCAATGGAAATGGCGATGCCCTCGAGCACTCCGGCCCCGAAGAAGAAATAGATTCGACGCGCCGAATTAAGCCGCCGGGCTATCGAGTTTATTTGTTTTTCGCAATTCGGGAAAATACCAAGCCCACAAGGCGGTTACCACAAGAGTGCCGAGGCCACCCAGCACAACAGCGGGCACGATTCCGAACCAATGTGCGGTAAGCCCGGATTCGAACTGGCCCAGCTCGTTCGAGGCACCGACAAAAATCATGTCCACGGCGTTCACGCGCCCGCGCATTTCATCGGGGGTGCCAACCTGAATGAGCAACTGGCGAACAATCACGCTAACCATGTCCGTGGCGCCCACGAGAAAAAGTGCGATCAGAGAAATTGTAAGGCTACGAGACAATCCGAAAAGAATGGTACCTGCCCCGAATCCCGCCACGCACCACAGCATGGTTGACCCCGCTCGGCGCCCCAAAGGTTTGTGGGCAATCAAGGCAGCCATAGTTGCAGCGCCAGCCGCCGGAGCGCTCCGAAGAATCCCCAGGCCCCAGGGGCCTGTATTCAAGATTCCCCTTGCGTAGACCGGAAGCAGTGCGACAGCACCGCCCAAAAAGACGGCAAAGAGATCCAGCGAGATAGAACCGAAGATCAGTTTTTCGGTCCAGATGTAGTGAAAACCCGCAAGCATAGTCTTCCAACTCATCGGCTCTCCAGGACGCGGATTGGATTGCGCCTTGATCGCCAAAGTAGACATCGCGGCTGCAGCCGCCACGATGAAAGAAAGAGTGTACACAGCGGCGGGCCCACGAAAAGCGGCGTAGACGAGACCTCCGAGTGAAGGACCCAAAATCACGGAGGATTGAATGGGGAAGAAACGCGCGGCTCACTGGTCCGTTGAAGGAGCGAACGACACCGAGTAGTACCATCACGGCGAAGATCGCGTAAACGGAATGCACTCCACGCAAAGTGAGGAAGAGCAGCGAGCCCGAGCAGATCGTAAATCCGCAATAGCAGAGGACCATCAGATGGCGACGCGGATACCGATCCGCCTCGTGGCCGGAAACCAGAAACAAGAATATGCCAGGAAGAAATTGAGCCAGACCGACGAGGCCTAGATCCAGCGGCCTTTTCGTCATTTCGTAGACTTGCCAGCCAACGGCGACTGCTTGCATCTCGGTGGCAAGGACGAGGAAGAAACGCGCCAGTTGGAAAAGAACCAAACTCGGATAGGTGAAAGCAATTCGCCCGGCGGCTTTGGAGATCTCGGGTGCGGCCATTACAGATTACTTTGCCACAAAACTGGAACGCGGACGAGGGATCGAGAAACAGAAAAAAAGGCGCGCGAGCCTAGAGAGAGTGACGGCTCGCGGGCACCACGGGCGAATTGCGGCTCGGGACTGTTTATTGACCGAAAACGAGAATCGTGAATTGGCCTCCCAGATTCGCGGGCACGAAAAGGTGATGGGTTTTGGGATCGAGGCCCATGGTCTTTGAACCTGGGTTGGTTGTGACGTTTTCAAGGAGCGAATATTTGTCAGCGGAATCCTGATGGAAAACCGCGATGGTGCCGCCTCCGGTTGACTGAAACACAAGTTTCGTCCCGGGGTCGTAAGCAGCTGCGTCCACACGCTCGCCGATGGGCGCAGTGGTCATTACTGCCGCTGTCAGCGTCCAGCACGACCATCAGTTGGCCGCCACGGCAGCCGGCAAACAACCGGCGGGATTGTGGATCGAAAGCCAAAGCGGTGGCCGTTCCGCCCGGCGCCAGCGGCCAATGGTGCAGCACCTTCAGGGTGTTCGAGTCGATGTGAACGGTCTCCGCCTTTTCTTCAAGGTTGATATAATTCCGGTTCTCCGCCCAGGTCAATCGTGCCCGCGAGTTTTCCGTCCGCCGCATTGATCACCGTGGTGCTGTCACTGTCACCGTTCATCGCGAAGACGTGTTTGGTAGCGGGATCATAAATAATCGCGTCAGGTTTTTTTCCGACCTTGACTTCACTCAGCGTCTTTAGCGTCTTCAGGCCAAAGATAATCACGTAGTCCGATTTGCCTGCAGTGGCGAATCCGCGGCCAAATTCCGGGACGATGGCCACCCCGTGGGCGCCCGGAGTATTTGGAATCGTGCCCACGAGCTCGAATGTATCCGCATCCAAGACTTCCACTTGCGTGGCATGCGTGATGTATACGCGCCGCCCCGCTTCGTCCACGGTGACGTAGTCCCAACCACCCGTGCCAGGAACGGTCACTTTCTTGATGATGTGGTATCCGGATGGCCGCGCTGCTAGGGTGGTTATTGAAAAAAGACTGAGAAGCGCTGTGCACATTGTGAAATTGCGTTTCATTTTCTCTCCAGAGAAGAACTGTAATGCTTTGCCTGGTCCCCCGGGAAAAGCTGAAACCTCAGTGGCACGCACCGCTGCCGGAATCGGTGAAGCTCTTCCCTGCTTCGGGAATGAATTGCCAGTCGAAGGCGTTGGGCCTCAGGGTGAGCTTCAAGACGCCAAAGGCTGTCGCATCGCGCAACTCGCTGTTGGGCTTCGGAAAGCCGAACGGGCGGTGATTCTTGCCACCGGTGCCAACGACGAATTCGCGAATGCCGCGCTTGGAGTCTGCGGTGCCGTCTGGAGCCTGCGGAGCGAAGCGCTCATAATCATGATCGTGGCCGCCGACAATCACGTCTGATGCCGATTCCGCTGTCGCGAATCTCGATTCGGGCGCATCCTGCCCCGTTCGAGAGTCTCATTTCAATCTTGCCGCCGGAGGGCGTGTACCTTACGGCGTTTTCGATAATAATCAGGAGAACTAGCTGGATCGCGCCAAGGGTCAGCAGAAACCCGCACCGGACCAGCTGCGAGTTCTCTTGTGACTTGGATTCCCTTGCCCGCCGCCAGAATGGTGATTTCACCTTTTCCCGTAGGCGGAAGGGTTGGATAGGGTTTCTGAAACTGTTCGGATTGGAAAATGATCCTTCCATCCGCGTCTGAAATTTCGAGCAGAGCGGCACCGGCCCACACCCCGTCGAGTTCGTCCAATTCTTTTTTTACTTACTCAATGCCTTTGGCCGCGGTGCGCGCAAGAACACGCTGAATGCTTTCGAGGTTTGCCCGGGAAGCATCATTCATGGTGGTTTCGATGCTGCGCTGAAATCCCAGATCGCTGATCCCGGCGAAAGACGCAAAAGCAACAACCAAAACGGTAAATACCATGCGGTGATCCGGGCGCGCAGGGGAAGATTCATGGTCAGCCTTCGGGGCCGAGAGAATGCCCGAAACCACGCATGGTGTGAATCAGTTTTACGGGCTCGTTCTCATCGATCTTCCGGCGAAGGAGGCGGACAAAGGCATCCAGGGTGTTCTCTTCGATGTTTTCCGACGGCCCCGATACGGCTTCGAGAATGGCATGGCGAGAGGCGACACGCCCCTCCTGGCGCATGAGGAATTCGAGCAAGCGAAATTCCGTCGGGGTGAGATGGATTTCCCGAGTTCCGCGGAAGACGCGACGCTGGGTGATTTCCAATGCAAGATCGCAGACCCGCAGAGCATGAGTTCGCGGCCCGGCTACCCGGCGCCTCCAGCGCGCGGATCCGGGCGAGCAATACGGCGAACGAGAACGGTTTCGTCACATAATCATCGGCTCCCGAATCGAGCCCTTTGACGATGTCGGGGGCCGAGTCGCGCGCGGTAAGCATCAAAATGGGGTGCCCTGTTGACGTTCGCGGAACCGGCGCGCGACCTGAATCCCGTTGATTCCAGGCAGCATCACGTCGAGCAGGACGAGGTCGAACTGCGTGTCTTGAGCAAGGGAGAGCGCCGAGGGGCCGTCGTGAGCAAGGCTTACGGCGTGATTATCTTCTTCGAGCCCGCGGCGGAGCACCTGCGCCATTCCCTTTTCATCTTCGACCACCAGGATCTTCATGGGAGCTAACTGCTTTCTGGGAACTTCCCCATCATCCGCTTCCGCGATTTGAAATCAAGCCTCAGTGGGCTTTTTCGGCTGC
>QHZC01000364.1:5796-7873 GCA_003224515.1 Acidobacteriota bacterium | reverse complement strand
AGTAGTGGCGTATCTCGGCCTGCAGGACTCCTTGTGGGCGTTAATTCTTGTCTACCCCACATTCACGGTTCCATTTTCTATCTGGCTTTTGATGGGTTTCTTCAAGTCCATCCCCAAGGAGTTGGAAGACGCGGCTATGGTGGATGGGCTCACGCGCTTCGGCGCTTTCGTCAAGTTGGTGATTCCCATCTCTGTCTCGGGAATTCTCACCGTCGTGATCTTCACGTTTACCCTGGTGACGCAGGAATTTGTTTATGCGTTGACGTTCATTTCTTCTGAATCGAATCAGATGATCGGGACGGGCATCCCCATCTTTTTGGTTCGCGGAGATGTCTACTACTGGGGAGCGCTGATGGCCGCTTGCCTGATCGCCAGTCTTCCTATCGCGTTCATGTACAACTTGTTCCTTGACCGCTTCATCGCCGGCTTCACCGTCGGGGCGGTCAAGTAGCCTGCGAAGATACATTCTTCAAGCGTAGCCATGTCTCAGATCTCAGGGTCTCGCTCCTTGGCCTCATCGTTCGCATGATCTTTTCCGCTTCTACAGTAGTTTTGAGAAGCCCGCTATCGATTGAACAGCAGTCGAATCGAGGGTGCATGGGTATTTTTTCATCCTGCATGGGTAAGCATTTTGCCGGATGACTACCAGCCGGACAACAAGGGAGGAGAACAGCGCCAGTGAATGGAGAGTCGAATTCTAGGCGCGCAGGCGAGGCCATCAGACTAAGCTCGGAAATTGGAAAGGTCAGCAAACATCTCTTGTGATATCACTTACTAGCACCGCACCGCTGATCATGAACTTAGAGGACGACTCGTTCTAAACGAAAAACCCGCCGGACTGCTAGCACAGTGCGGCGGGCGAGAGAGAATGAAACTAGCTGACTAACGTGAGTACCCTAGCACCGCCTGGCCTTCCTAAGCAAGCAGTTTCAGTCCGTTTTCAGTCCGTTTAAGTCCGTTTCAGTCCAAACCACCTGTGGTCTGATTGGTGAAACGGAACCTTCGAGCAGGCGAACAACATTTTTGATGTCGCACATACGGGTGCGACAGGGGTGTAACTGAACAGCATGCCCAAACAAAAAAACGCGGCCCGTTACACGGAAAGAGGACTGCCCTCATTTTCATTTTGAACGGGCAATGCGCTTCATCTCCTCGGTGATTTCGCGCATGTGGGCGAGCAATTCCCGCAGAAGCCGAACAGCAACACTCTCGTCGATCAATGTGGGACCCGGCTCAACGCGGGGCAGTGGCTTCCGCAGCGGAGCAATCCAGGCGAGCATGGCGATGTCAAAGGCGACCACGCGAATTGACACCCACCAATGGAAGTACCTGCTCATCCACTCCTGCATGAAGGTATTGTTGATGACCTGAAAGCCTGAGTAGAACCCAAGGCCGATGACGATATTTCTTTCCACCGGATCCAACACTGCCATATACCTTGCACCGAAACCGACGAGCGCAACAAGGATGAACGCAAACGCAGTTTCCAGTGCGCGCTCGGACGCCAAGACGAAGGTGGCGAGGGGGGAAGAACTGTTCCTGAATGCTGTGACTGCGGCGTAGCTAAGGGCAACCAAGGCAATGAGGCTGAGTAAACTTCGGACCCACGGCCAGATTGCAGGATAAGTCTTAAGGCTTGTCCAGCACAATTCGGCAACTGCGAGAGCACGGGCGAACAACACCACCGCCGACGCCCACCAGTACGTATACCAAGCTGGGAAGGACCCGTAGCCCCATTCTCGATAAACCCACCACACGACGTTGACTTCCACCACAAGAAGCACAACATAAAGACTGAAAAAGGGGAGGCGGCGATAGAGGCGGCGGTAAAAGACCAGGGCGCAAAGCAAAAACTTCAGTCCTATGCCTAGCCACCAAAGCAGATTTTCTGAGAGGGTCAAGTGCATGTGGAACGGATGGTATCACGACCCTTACGACTGCCTCAAAATCGAGTCTACAAATTTCACGTTGCCGGAATTCTCCAACCTGTCGAGCATTGATCGAACGCGGTATGAAAGTGTCGCCACGATATCTGTCACCTGGCGAAGGTCGTGAATGGAAATTCCAACCGTTCTCA
>QHZC01000364.1:0-5719 GCA_003224515.1 Acidobacteriota bacterium | reverse complement strand
CCCTCTTCGGAAGTCTTCACGGACGCCACGAACGTAGTCCTGCACGATTTGGAATTCAGGCTCCTGTCCCGTGAATCGCACGTCTTCCCAAGCGGTGGAAGGTTTCTGTTGCTGCACGGCAGCCCAGAGTGTCTTCTCGACATCGGTGAAGGATTTGTAGTTTCGAGGAAGTAGGTTTTCTCGCGGAACATCTCTTTGGGAGGCTATACGGCGCTCGATGTCCTTCTGTTGCCGCAGGAAAAGGACCAATGAAAGGGCGAGAAGAATCACCAAGCCAATAGAGACCATACTCACTCCGATATATTATGCTGCAAGACAACTACCTCGCTTATAACATATACGACGAATCTTGTCACCATGAAGAGAACTTTAAGGGATGCTGCGACTGGTGCAGCGATGCTACTGCGATTAGCACGCCCTAAAATAGAGGCGCGCACCGCAGCGGCTCCTTCACTATGGGTGAGAGAATCCTGCCACGGTGCGCGATCCTACAGTGCTACGCCGCTAGGCACTATGCGGTCGCGGACGTGCTGTAGGACGGCTGTGGAGGGAATGGGGGCGGTGGATTCCCGTCCCGCTTTGGACCCACAAGTGCCCCTGTCACTGCCAGGCCGAGTACGAACAGACCGAGAACTAGTTGTCGTTTCATGTTTTTTCTCCAAGTTGATTTAACAGGCGGGTGCCTTGACACCGCGCCAGCCCGAAGATGCCCCAGAACGGGATTGACGTGCACCTATTTCTTTGGCCGAGTACCGCAGTTCGAAATATGGACGGGCCGTCGAAGCCCGAGGAGGTCATTAGATAGCGCCCTGTCGGACACAGCTCGCGTGGAGGGCATGGTTGACCCGTAGGTGGAAATTGAGAAATACTGGCGCAACACTTGCTGGTAGGGAGTTGTCCATGTGGGTCGCCAAAGGTACGCTGCTCGGTGTGTGACTGCTCGCCTGTGCGTTCTAGAATGACGGTGGCAGGATGAGGTGAATGCTTGGACGATCAGGTGTCCCTAGCTCATTGCAATTTATTGCAGAACCCAGCTAAATAATTGATTTCAGTGAGCCAGACCTAGTTATGCAACAGCGTCCAGTGAGTTGCAACTTCAAAGTATCCTGTCTGTGGGCTCACCTGATCGCCAGGGGAAGTAACTTTAACGGGATGAAAGCGATTTGCGTGAACATCGGGTACTAAGATTTCGATTAGGCCTTGCGAATCGAGCGCCGAAATAAGTTGTTGAGCAACTTTGTGGGCCTTTCGTGGATTATCACCTACCTCCCACAATCTGCCGCCAGTCTTGGGAACCAACTCCACCAGCTAGTACAATGGAAGTGCGTCGAGGTAGCAGCACGCAAGGGTTCAGTCCGATGAAATCGGACGAGGCCTTTCTGCTTATCGCTGCGTCTGTTTCTGAATTGGAATTAGGCCGTCATTTGCCGTTTGGTCAGGGGAACCACGGCTTCGCTCCGAGCCGGGTTGCTGTAACTCCGTGGAACTGGCCCGTAGGACCGGGTCTCGCGGGTCGCGATCGCTAAGGGCATGGAAATCGACCCGGCGGTTTGTCGAGTGGCTTCGTGCACCAGCTCCATGCGCCCGCGTACGCGAAACTTGGCGAGCAGCGATGAGACATGGAACTTTACCGTGCGCGCAGAAAGATTGAGAGAGGCGGCGATCTCTTTGTTGGTGAGACTCCGCATGATGCCGCCAAGCACTTGCTCTTCCCGGTGAGTGAGCTTGACGTGACCGCTGACGGAATGGCCGGCCTGGAGAAGCTTTTCCGCTTTTTCGGTCAGGCCTCTCAGAGCGTCGTTTTCGGCAGATACCATTACCACATAATCGCTCGGGGATTGGCCAAAAACCATGCAATGCATGGCCAGCAGACTGGCGGCCTGGTCCAAGGGAAACCGCCCATCCGGAGTTGCCTCCACTTGAAAATGGGACCCGCCAGCGTTTTTTTCGTAGAAGTGGTAGAGATCGCGGGTATTAAGTGCTAAATTTTTCATTGTAGGGACTCCTTTCAGAAACCTTTCTCCCGAGCTTGATCTGAGAACACACCTCAATATGACAATCAAAAGGCCGCAAGGTAGGAGAACCGCCAAGTGAGAAGGATCATCTTGCGCACTGTCATTGGCATCTCCAGCGATGTCTCTCATGCCTAGTTTCGAGTACCCAGTCAGCTAATGCAATCGACGCACCAACCCGATAATCTAATAAGTGTTTTATTGTGAATTGCTTAGATGTTGTAAAGGGCCTTTGATGTGAGTGGGTTCAACACACAGTTGGGTGGATACAACTCGCTTCCTGGGCTGGAATTCCACTGCGAATGCGCAACAGAGCACTGAAGTGCGACGCGGCACTGAGGGAGAAGTCGGGTTCGCCCAGTGGCGCGGGGACCTGGCAACAAAGAAGCGCCAGCCGACCAGCAGGATTTATTGTGGTTCCGAACCCGGCTTGGTGTCGGGCTCTACTGCTCTCGCAGTCTGCTCAGAGATTTCTTGCGCCTCTATCATTTCCGTTTTCTCTCGAGGCTCTCCTATCTCGACTTCTCGATCTACTTCTGCCCGTTCGAATTCAACCTCTAACTCCGATTTTGCACTTATTTCGTTCTCTCCGGGTTCAGGCCTCTCCACTTCGGGACGCATTTCATTGGTCGGTTCCGGTTGTTCTGGACCAGAGTCCATTCCGACGCGGGTGGAAAATCCGGGTTCCAGGAGAACTGATCCTCCAGTAGCGTTCCGTCCGTAGACTTCGACAAGCCCGTCCACCACGTCTACTTCCGTGACTTTGTGCGGATTGACCTCAACGTCGAACTGGGTCCCGCGAACTGCAATAACGGCACTGGGGGTTCCGAGTTCGAACGGCACGGCACCACCTGTCCGCTTGTAGATGAGCGCACGGATTCGTCCCAGAAGCAACTGGAAGTAACTCGGATCAGTCAAAGAAGGTTGTTGCACCTGCAATCTCGTGTGGGCCCTGACCATCACCTCACTGCCGTCGCTTAAGCGAAGAAGTAATCTACCGCTGCCTGTGTCAAGAATTGTGCCTGGAGGAAGTTGCTGTCCACGCAATGGATTAGTAGGCAACTGGCCCGGCAGGCTAAGGCGGATATTGCCCTTCCACTCTGCAATCGTGGCTCCAGCTATGGCAGCAGCGGCAGGCGTGCTGCTCGGCTGTTGCTCTTGGGCTAGGGCCATAGCGATAGTCGACCAGAAGATCAAAAGACAAAATAGGGTGCAACGAATTGCCGCATGTCTCATTGAAGTACCTCACTGAAAACGTTTCGAGTTGCCGGCAGATGAATAAGAAACGATGTGCCTGTCCGGGCTTCGCTGCGGGCCTCAACTTTTCCTCCATGTTGTTCAGCGATCCGTTTGACAAAGGCTAACCCGAGTCCCCATCCGCGTGCAATGTTTTCGTGCTCACCTCTGCGGTAAAAAGGCTCGAAAAGATGAACTAGCTCTTGTGGCGGAATCACGGGACCTGGATTCCACACCTCCAGTACTACACCGTCTCCGTCAATTTGGGCTCGCAGCATCACTTCGCTTCCCCGTACACTGTACTTGATGGCGTTACTCACGAGATTCAGCAAGGCGCCCTCGATCAAGTGGGGGTCGCCCTGAAGTGCCGGTAAATGAAGAGCAAATTCAGTTCGGACCTTTATTTCAGACGCCTGGGCGATAGGCTGAATGACTCGCGCCACTTGCTCTATGGTGTAGCCGACCTGAAAAGTCTCGTTGCGCATGGTGCGCGCGCCCACCTCAAGCCGCAGCACATCGAGATACGTATTGATCATTGCTACCATCCGGCCTGACTCCTGGAAAATAGTCGCGGCTGCTTCGCTGCTGGCGCGTTCCTTCGAATATCGGAGCAGATACTCGGCGAAGCCTTGTATCGAGACGAGCGGCGTGCGAAGTTCGTGGGTAACGAAGCCAAGCGCCTCCGCACGCGCACGATCTCGTTCCAACCTGGCTGTTTGGTCCGTCGCGACCAGCATGACTACTTCCGATGCGTCGGCAGCCGACGTGGATTTGAGCCTCACAGCCCGCAACTGCCAGAGTCCCTGACCCAGGTTCACCTCAGCATCGAGCCACACCCCGGGGGTGACCAGTAATTTGCGGATATCGCTCCACTGCGCCTCACGGAGACCGGCAACGAAATTGTCGAGGCTTGAGTCCGCTCTCCATCCTTGCTTTTCGCAGAAGCTTTGCCACTGTGGATTGCGCAATACGAGCCGTCCATCGGATGCGAAGACGGCCAAGCCTTCTTGCATCGCTTCCAGAAGGGTTTCATCAAACGCATACAGCGAACTCAGCTCCGCCTGCAGTTGCCGAAGCAGGTCCACCTTCCAGTGTAAGTCGCCGGCTGAGGGTCGAATCTCTGCACGCAAGGCAGCAGGTAAACTATTCTTTTTTGTTAGCTCGGCCGTCTTAAGAGCAATTTGCAGTTGCCGAAGGCCCTGCGTAAGGCCTTGGTCCACGACGACGAGGTTCTGCAACTGCGCCAACGGCCCGGCCAGGAGACCTGCACACAAGAATGGTCCCAGTCCGATCTGCAGATGCATCCAAGCAAAAGCCAAGTAGCTCGCTACGAGGCCACCTCCGAGTAATACCGCGAGCGCAATCAACCCCCTCCAAACCGGCCAGCGCAGCACTAGCCAGGTCGAACTAAAACTAAAAAAACAAAGAAGCAGAACGTTTAGCCATCCATTAAGAGGACGCAAGCTCCGTCCGGCAAGGATGGCATCGACAAGATTGGCATGGATTTCCACGCCGGGCATTGGCAATCTGGCACTGACGGGAGTTGGGATGCGGTCCCCTATTTCCGTGGAGCCAAATCCAATCAACACAGCTTTCCCTTGTAGTCGCCCGCCTGTCTTCCGTTCCAGTAGGTCCACGGCGGAGACCGCGGAAAATGAGGGTGCGGTCTCACCCGGAACTATTTGTCCGCGATAATCAATTAGCAGCAAACGCGGCGATTCGGACTCGACGCCGGCAATCACGGCGTGAGAAGACGTCTGCACCGCCGGGATACGTCGGCCTCCGATTCGCACCTCGCGCCCGTCATCTTCGAGGAATGCTCCTCTAGCAACGCGCGCCACTTCCAACGCAAACGCCCAGCGAGGGCCCTCTAGGGACAATTCGCGCACCGGGACGCTACGGCAGATACTGTCAGGTTCCAAAGCTGCTTGAGCGTGCCCCACGGCAACGGCTTTCTCCGCGAACAGTGGCATTGGTTCGACCCAGACGCGCCCCTGCGGTGAATTGCTGATCTTGCCCACAAGAACCGCGTTCCCCGCATCTTTCAGCGCCGTCGCCAATTCACGATCATCGCTTTCGTCCTCGGGTTCCGAAAGTAGAATGTCCAAGCCCAGCGCCTTGGGCCGTTCGGCACTTGCCGCCCTTACTACCCTTGCGAGCAGCGATCGTTTCCAGGGCCATCGTCCGTAACGTTCGAGGCTGGCGTCGTCAATCAACACTAGCGCCACGTCTGGCGAAGTTTCCTGATTCTCCCTTAGCCGGAAATACATGTCTCCCGCGCGCCGGCTAAGTTCTTCCACCGGATAACTGAGGCTGAGAACACCGACCACGCACAGAAGCAAAACATTCAGCAACAGCCAGCGCGCCGGCTGGCGGCCCTTCAGGTGCGAGCGGACTTTTCGTGAATCGCTCATGTTTCTTCTGATTGCAGGTCGATTGCCAGGCGGCGCGCCTTTTCGTACAAGGTTTTG
>QHZC01000363.1 GCA_003224515.1 Acidobacteriota bacterium | reverse complement strand
GTTCCTAAGAAAGCCGGCTACGTGATGGTGAATGGCCAAGTCTTCAACCCAACAGCCGTCAGTTACCGTCCGGGCCACAGCGCCAAGTGGTATCTCAGCCAGGCTGGTGGGGTGACGCAGCTCGCAGACAAGAGGGCTGCCTTTGTGATCCGTGCCGATGGCTCAGTAATCGCCGCGAAGAACAACACCACTGGTTGGTGGGGCGGCGACCCGATGAGCACGAGCTTGCGCGCGGGAGACACCATCGTTGTGCCCGAAAAAGCGCCCAAAATCGGCGGTCGCAACTGGGCGGTGATCATGCAATCAGCGCAAATGGCTTCGTCGGTAGCATTGGCGGTGGCGTACATCCATCCATGAGGAAGGATGATTTTGATGCAGATGAGAGTCATCGTGCTTGTATTTAGCTGCGCGGCTTCAAGTCTGACGCTGACGGCAGCTCCCTCTGCGGTGGATGCGAAAGAGAGCAGTTCGAGCCCAGAAGTAAATAAAATGGCCCCGGCAAAAAAAATCGCATCCGATCGGGAGGCGGAAGCGTTTGAGAGTCCACAACGGGGCCTGGATGGACTAGGTAAACGATTTTTAGAGGACCAAAAACAAATATGGACAAGCCCTGCGCGTCTCCGGTTTTCCGATACTGATTGGCTTGTTCCACTCAGTGGTATTACTGCGGGGCTTTTCGTGACGGACCGCGATTTCAGCAAGCACTTGTCGCAGAATTCCACGACGATCAGTCACTACAAAACACTGTCGAACGCAGGTGTGGCAGCACTTGTCGGTGGGGCAGGCGGAATGTGGGTGATGGGTCACGTGAGCCACAATGAGCATTGGAGCGAGACCGGTTTCCTCGCTGGCGAAGCGGCGTTGAACAGCTTGGTAGCGGTCGAGTCATTCAAGTACACGCTGCGGCGCGAGCGACCGTATCAGGGCGATGGCAGCTGGCCGTTCTTCCAGGGCGGGGGGACGTCGTTTCCGTCTGAGCACGCCGCGTGGTCGACGTTTCGCGCGTGCGCGCACGTCAACATTTTCCTTCCGACGTGCTGATTGGGACGGTGATCGGCAATCTCGTTGCTCAGAATATTTACAGCCGGCATCACGACACCGCACTAGGCGGTGAGGCTTGGAGATCGATCAGTCAAGTCTTTCGTGGAGATGGGACATCCTCTCCTGCAAATCAAGGGTCGCCCTACGTGCCCCTCGATAGTTGGATCTATCCGGCGTTTGACCGCCTGGCGGCACTGGGCATGATCGACAGTGGATTTGCAGGGATGCGGCCCTGGACTCGCAGCGAGTGCATGCGGCAGCTCAGTGAGGCCGATGAAAAGTTCGCGGACAATGGAGGAGAAAACAGCGAAACACAGAAGCTCGTAAATGCTCTCCAATTTGAGTTTCGAACGGAGATCGAAGCGACGAACGGCGGAGCTACTGGCGAAACGTTCCGCCTGGAGTCAGTGTATACACGCACGGAACACATCTCCGGAATGCCGCTGACGGACGGCTACACGTTTGCGCAGACGCAGATCAATGATTTTGGGCGTCCGTACGGCGAGGGCTGGGGCACCGTGAACGGCTTTTCTGCATATTCTACGTTGGGCCGTTTGGTCGCCTATGTGCGCGGTGAAGTGCAGACTGGGCCGAGCATCCCTGCGTATTCACTTGCAACGCGTCAAATTATCCAACAAGTGGACTTCTATCCTCGGTTGCCGCCAGGTACGGCCCAGCCGTCCGTTCGACAATTCAATTTGCTCGACGCTTACGTTGGACTGATGTCGTTAAACTGGCAGATCTCATTCGGGAAGCAGAGCCTTTCGTGGGGGCCAGGCGACGGTGGCTCGATGACAGTTAGCGACAATTCTCAACCGATCAACATGTTCCGAATTAACCGCACGACCCCGCTCAAGTTGCCTAGCTTTTTTGGGTGGTTGGGACCGATTAGGACCGAGTTTTTCTTGGGCCAGTTGGCAGGACAAGAATTTATAGAGAACCCCTTTGGTGTTGTAGGGCAATTCGGCCAGTCGCTCTCTCCTCAGCCGTTCATACACGGCGAGAAAATCAGCTTCAAGCCTACCCCTAACTTCGAATTTGGTTTCCAGCGAACAACGATCTACGGAGGACCCGGCTATCCACTCACATTTCACACACTCGTACGCAGCTTGTTCACAACTGGGAATGAAAATGCCGGCGGCCCCTCGAAACCCGGGAATCGAACGTCAGGGCTGAATTTTAGCTACCGACTTCCTCGGCTGCGTAATTGGCTGACACTGTATGGCGAAGGGTACACCGACGACGAGTTTTCGCCCATCGCCTACGCGGACGTCGCCGCGTGGCGCGCCGGACTCTATCTCTCCCGCTTTCCCGGCGTTTCGCGACTGGACCTGCGAGTCGAGGGCGTTTACACAGATGTGCCCGGGGGAGTATCTGCCAACACGAAGCAACCGGGTTCTTTCTATGAAAACTTGACTTGGCGAAGCGGTTATACAAATAACGGAGACTTGATCGGTAGTTGGATCGGCCGAGGCGGGCAAGGCGTGCAGGCTTGGTCAAACTACTGGTTCGGCTCACGCGACCGCCTGCAATTCAATTTCCGGCACCAGAAGGTAAGCCAAGAGTTCATTCCCGGAGGCGGCACGCTGACCGATTTCGGTGTGCGCGGTGACTATTGGGTGCGTCCCAACCTCGGCCTCTCCGCTTGGGTGCAACACGAACGGTGGCTATTTCCAGTGATTCAGCCGAACATTTCTAGAAACGTGACGGCCGCAATACAAATTCTGTTTGAGCCTCATAAATTGTTCCGGCACTCCGCCGCCAGCGAACCGGGTGCCGCGATGGCGCCGGGAGACCGGCCATGAATTACACGGGTAGCGCTCCTGTTCGTCAGCCTGTGCCCGAGCCGCCGGAGCACGACCTCCCTGTCGCGGTTGGGCCCGAGGAAACGACGCAAGGTAGAGGAAACTCGGTCGCATACCTGCGACTTCTCTGGGAGAACCGCCGCTTTGTTACTCGCGTCGTCTTTTACGGACTCCTTGCGAGCACGCTCATCGCCTTCTTGATCCCAACCCGCTATAGATCGACAACGCGCCTTATGCCTCCCGATAACACCCAGTCGGGAGGGCTCGCAATGGCTGCGGCCGCGCTTTCCGGCGGTGCTGGAGGCCTGGGAGGTGTTGCCAGCGAAATGCTCGGTCTCAAGAGCACTAGTGACATCTTTGTCGGCATTCTCTCGAGCCGCACGGTTCAAGACAAACTGATACATCAGTTCGACTTAAAGAAACTCTACGGGAACCGCCGCATGGAAGATGCGCGCAAGAACCTAGCGGAACGCACTGACATATCAGTTGACCGCAAGAGCCAGA
>QHZC01000362.1 GCA_003224515.1 Acidobacteriota bacterium | reverse complement strand
CGTGCTTGAGGTTGTCTTCGCGGCTGGCGTCGGCCACGTCTTCGCCGAAAACGGTGATGCGCTCGTCGCGCGCCATCTCGTCGGAGAGCGTCAGCGCGACCATTTCAACCATCGTCTTTGGCGCGCCGTCCAATTGGGGTTCCGCTTCGAACGCGGCAGACGTCGGATCCACGTCCGGCGAATACACATTGCTTCGAATCGAATCAATGGACGACGCTTCGGCGGCCAGCGCCTGGTCGGCGGCATCGCGGACTTCATTGTCGATTTCCGCTTCCAGGCTTTCGATCTGCTTCTGATCGAGGATGCCTTCCCGCACCAGAAAGAGCGCGAACTTTGAAATCGGATCGCGGCGCGCTTCTTCCTCGCGTTCTTCGGCGGATTTATACAGCTTTTCGTCATCGGAAAGCGAATGCGAATAGGGGCGCGTCATGTGCGCATGGATCAGCGCGGGGCCCCGGCGGTCGCGGCAGTACTCCACCGCTTCCTTGCACACGGAGTAGCTTTCGATCGGATCGGTGCCGTCGCATTCCGCCAAGTGCAGCCCGGGAAACCCTCGCACGAGCTTCGAGATGCTTCCGCCGGCCGTCTGAACTTCAACCGGCACGGAGATGGCATAGCCGTTGTCTTCCACCAGATACAGCAGTGGGAGCTTCTTGGCGCAAGCGACGTTCAAGGATTCCCAGAACTCGCCCTCGCTGGTCGCCCCTTCTCCTCCCGAAACATAGACGATTTCGTCGCGCTCGTGATTGACGTATTCGCCGAGCGGCGCCTCCTTGGCTTGCGCCAGGGCCTTCGGCCGTCCCTCATAATAAAGCGTGGCTTCGGCGGCGCCCGCGGCCTGTACGAATTGCGTGCCCGTGCAGGAGGACTTGCTGACGACGTTCAACTTGGGCTGACCCCAATGCGACGGCATCTGCCGGCCACCCGAGCTGGGGTCGTCCTTCGCTCCCACCGCCGCAAGAAGCGTTTCCAGGGGGGTTACGCCGAGCATGAGGCAGAGCGCGCGGTCGCGGTAATACGGATAAATCCAGTCGACTCCCGGGCGCAGGAGTAGCCCCATGGCGGCGCAAACCGCTTCGTGCCCGGCGCTGGAGATCTGAAAGTAGATTTTGTTCTGGCGTTTCAGTTGAATCTCGCGGTCGTCAAGCCTCCGCGAGAGGAACATGGTGCGGTAAATGCGAATCAGAGTATCGTGATCGAGGCCGTGAACCTTGGGGGCGTCAAGCTTTGCAAGTTTGACGCGGGTTTGTAACGCCATTGGTTCTGCCCTCAAGTTGGAATTCAGAGCTTTGCGGAATTCAATTATACCGGATTTCCGCCGGGTTCAGTCCAGATTGGTGCTTCTGGCTAAACCCTGGGCCCCGAACTTTGCAGCCAATTTGGCCTCGAATTCACAAATCGAGATAAGCCTTGCCTCGGTCAAATTACTCGAGAGCTTCGAATTGCCGGTCCGTCGATTCGAATTCCGGATCGCTTTGATGAACAACTTTCGGTGAAGCGCTCTTGAAAGGCTCTTCGGACGGGATGCGGTCCAGCCAGCGCTGTTCGGATAGCTTTTCGTGCGTAGAAAAATATAGCCTGACCAGCAAGCCCACTTTCCCGTTGGCGGCCGCCGCTGTTTTTCCCGCAGCCGGCTGGCTCGATTTGGCGGAAGCTTCTTTGCCTTTGGTCTTTTCCGCTGCTTTTCCTTTGGATTTCTCCGCTGGCTCCGCCTTGGCAGCAGCTCCGGGCTTGGAAGGGATCGCGGCGGCCGCGCTCTCAGGACGTTCCAACTTGTACTGCAGCTTTTTGTCGAGGCGAAAGGCCTGCCTCCACCCATCCAACTTGTGCCGCGCTTGCTGAGCCTTCTCCTCGTCCGTGCCAAAATCCAATCGAATATAGCTGTGAGCCATGATTCGAGTCTGCGACGTGCCGGGCGCCAAGTCAAGATTCGAAGGATAGCGCTTTGCTTACGGACCGAGGGACGGAAATAGGAGGCGCATCGCATCGAACAGTCCCTGCCTGGAAGAGCCTTTTGGTGTATAATTAAGCAGCTATCGGGAGACCCATGACCCTCCGCGATCAACGTCGAAGGCGTTCGATTTCCGCAAGCATCTGTTTGGGCGTCGTTGTTTTGCTCTACGCGCCGCTTGCCGGAGCCGCATGGTCGTCGTATCAGTTGGCCTGCTGCTCGTCCGGTCAATGCCCGATTCCCGCACATCATCACCAGAAAACTTCCTCCGCGCCTGCGAATCACATGGACTGCGGGCATGACATGCCCGGAATGATGGCCTGCAGCATGTCTTGTTGTCATGATTCTGACCGCTCGCTGGTCACTTCGATTGCCTTCGTGCTGCCCCCCTCCGTAGCAGTCGCCGCAGCAACGGCGATCAAGTCGCCGATCGAATTCGCAAAACCCTTGGATTTTCTGCGTTCCATCAAACCTCTTTCTCCTCCCCCTCGCTTCGGTTCCGCGGCCGCTTGACGCGCCGTCTTCCCTAACATTCGCTGATCAACCCCGGCTGCGGCATGGATGCCGCGCGATTAATCCTTTTCAGGAGAATGAGATCCCATGAAATGCACTCTCCTATTCCTAGTTCTTTTATTTGCAGCTCTCCCAGCCTTAGCCACGGTTTTCGGCACCGTACGCGGCATCGTTCACGATCCGCAACACCGGCCCGTAGAAGACGTCACTGTCACCCTGAAGGCCAAGACCTCGAGCTATGTTCAAGCCGCACAAACCGATGCAAACGGCGAGTTTCACTTCGATGCAGTTCCACTTGGCGAATATCGCGTAACAGCCTCCGCCGCTTCCTTCGCCAGCGAGGAACAAACCATCGCCGTGCTCTCCGGCACGGCTCCCATCTTGCACTTTGAGCTGAAGCTTGGCTCCCAAACTGAGTCAATCACCGTCTCCGCTGACGCCGGACCGGCGCAGCTCGAGTCCATCACCCCCACCACGCTCGTCAACCGGCTGGAGATCAGTGATACGCCCGGCGCCTCGCGAACCAACAGCCTGGCTCTGATTACCGATTACGTCCCCGGTTCCTTCGTCGTCCACGATCAGCTCCACGTTCGTGGCGGCCATCAAGTTACCTGGCTGATCGACGGCGTCGCCATTCCCAACTCCAACAT
>QHZC01000361.1 GCA_003224515.1 Acidobacteriota bacterium | reverse complement strand
GACCATGTGGGCGGTGTGCCGCAACTCGTGGCGCGCATCCCGGTGGGAACATTCATCGATCACGGCGAAAACCGCGAAACCACGAACGGGCCGACCGTGCAGGTCTCGGAGGCCTACCAGCAAGTGTTGGGAACGGGAAAGTTCAAGCGCATTACCGTCAAACCCGGCGACGTTCTGCCCATTCAAGGTATGCGCGCAAGCGTGGTAAGTTCCGACGGAGCCCTGATTGACAAACCCTTGCCGGGAGCCGGCGCGGAAAACTCCGGCTGCAAGAATTCCGAGCCGCGTCCCGCCGACCAAACGGAAAATCCACGTTCTCTTGGAACCCTGATCACCTTCGGCAAGCTCAAACTGTTGGACTTGGGCGACCTGACCTGGGACAAAGAGATGGAACTGATGTGTCCCAGGAACAAGCTCGGCAAAATCGATATTTATATCGTCTCTCATCACGGTTGGTTTCAGAGCAGCAGCCCCGCACTGGTGTACGGAATCGATCCTCGCGTGGCCATCATGGACAACGGTGCAAAAAAGGGCGGAACGCCTTCCACCTGGGACATCATCAAGGCATCTCCGGGCCTCGAAGACCTTTGGCAATTGCATTTTTCCGAAGAGGGCGGGGCTGCGCACAACCCCGCCGCACCCTTCATCGCCAATCTTTCGGGACCAGAAGATGCCGCCAACTATCTCAAGCTGACTGCCTCGACCGATGGAAGCTTTGAGGTGTTTAACTCGAGAACAAATAAGGCGAAACACTACGCCCCGTCGCACTAGTCGAGGTGTTCAGGCCGGGTTGGGATCGCGGATTGGCGCCATATTCCCCAGTAGGAGAACATAACCTGCGATGCCGATGAGGAGAAATGCGGTGGCGACGCCGAACGCCCAGGAAAAAGAATGCCTTGCCTGTACCACATAGCCGGTCACAATCGGCGCAGCAATTCCCGCGAGCTGATTGCAAAAATTCAGAATTCCCCCCAATGTTCCGACGCTTTCTCGTGGAGCAATCAGCGAGGGAATCGACCATCCCACCGGTGAGGCGGCGGCCAATCCTCCGATGGAAATGCTGATCCAGAAAAGCGCGGCGACAGGACCGTGAGCGCGGGCAGCGCCGAGAATTCCCAAGCCGAAGATCGTTCCGCCGATGAGGACAACCTGACGAACACGAACAGCGTTCCAGCCGCGCTGTATCAACGCATCGACGAGCCACCCGCCGACGACAAGATCGGTGAACGTCGCGAACAGCCACGGAATACTGGTATACAGCGCGGAATGAAGCAAGTCGACATGATGCATGGTCGAGAGATAGGACGGCAGCCAGGTCAAGAGCAGATAGAAGGTGTAGTTATACGACGCGAAGCCCAGAGCTAGGCCGCAAACCCTTCGTTGTCGAAGCAAGTAGCCGAGCGGCGCTCCTTGGGCGGCCTTCGCCGGATCCTCCGGCTGCGCTCCTCCTCGGGCGATGAACTCGCGCTCCGCAGCCGTCAGTAATTTATCCTCGCTCGGATTTCGGTAGAAGGCATAGAACAGCGCGAAATACAGAACACTGATGAAGCCTGTCGCCGCAAAATTCCAGCGCCAGCCGAAATTCAGCAACAAGAGACCCAGCAAAGGTATTCCAATCGCCGAAGAAAATTTCGCTGCCGAGTCAAACATGGCGGTTGCCAGGCTGCGTTCGTCTTTGGGGAACCAGTAGCCTGTAGCTTTGGCATTGGCTGGGAATGTCGGAGCCTCACCAATCCCCAAGAGGAAGCGCGCCCCAAACATTCCTGCGACGCCCGTGGAAATGGCCGCAGCGAAGGAAGCCACACTCCAAATCACGGTGCTGATAATGCCTATGCGGCGGACCCCAAAGCGATCCAGCAGCAGCCCGGAGGGCAGTTGGAGCAACGCGTAGGTCCAGTTGTAAGCGCTCGACAGATAACCGAACATCACCGCGGAAATTCCAAACGAGGCGCGCAGCGCATCCTGGGAAACAGAAAGATTCACGCGATCGAAATAATTGACGAGTACGCCGAATCCCAGAAGCAAAGCGATGCCCCACCGTCTCTTCGGCACCGAGGAACCCTGCAGAACTGTCGATTGCTTCAAAAGATCATCCTTTTCTCCGGACCTGCCGCGCGAACTATAGTGGAGAACCGTGGATCGAAACAAGGGGCGGAATGGAAGCTCGGTAATGGGCGCGCTTCGCCCGCAAAACGGGAGCACGAGAGAGTTTAGCAGAAAGGCAATTTAGTCTGGCTAAACCACTCCTTTAAATCTTCCGGATTGACATCATTGTGACCCTGCGCCTAATTTCCCCCCACTGGATCTATTCAAGTAATTGATAGCGACTATCTAGCAATGTAATGGGGCAAAGAGAGTTCTGCGCAGCGTTCAATTCATGGTGCGAAAGGCGTAGCCGTGTGGTCGAGGCTCTCGCTACGCCACGGCGGGCATAGTCGAGACAAGAGTCGCGGGCAGCCCGCGAAAAGGAAACAGAAATGAAGAAGAATGTGCTATTTGTTCCTTTCGCCCTTCTCTTAGTGCCTCTGTTTTCGCACGCGCAAGGCTTGGGGAGCATTGTCGGCAGGGTCACCGATCCCACTGGCGCCTCAGTCGCGGGTGCACAAGTCACCGCGACACACCTGGGTACGGGTTTTTCGCGCAACGCCATGACTGATACAGAGGGGCTGTATGTGATTCCCTCCCTTCAACCCTCGGCCTACAACCTGACTGTGGAGGCGAAGGGCTTCAGCACCTCAAAGGAAACCGGAATTACCTTGCTCGCGGATCAAACGCTCACGGTAAACGTGAACGTGAAGTTGGGTATGACCACCGAGGTCCTTACGGTGATGGGCAATGCTGTGCAAGTGGATATGGCGACATCCACGCTCAAGCAAGTCATCGAGCAGCAGCGCATTTCCGAACTGCCCCTGAATGGCCGGAATGCTGCGCAGCTCACGCTGTTGGTGGCGGGGGCCGTCAACTCCCCCAACGGAGGCGCCGACCAGGGAGCGACGAAGACCTTTCCCGGTGCCGTGACGTATTCGGCCAACGGCGCGCGGCAGGACACCATCAGCTACCAACTCGATGGCGGCAATTACGTGGACGAATACACCAACGTCAATCAGCCGTTTCCGTTCCCGGACGCGCTCCAGGAATTCAGCGTGCAGACCAGCAACTACAGCGCGGAATACGGAGAGAATGCCGGCGGCGTGGTAAATGTCGTCACCAAGTCCGGCACCAGCAGCTTCCACGGCGATGCCTTCGAGTTTGTACGCAATCCGGCTTTCAATGCTCAGAACTTCTTTGCCACGCCTACCACACCAGATCGCGTCAAGCGCAACCAGTACGGCGGCACCCTCGGGGGACCCATAATCCACGACAAGACATACTTCTTTGCCGGCTACCAACGCACCGCATTTCGCAATCTCGTCCTCGGGAGTTCTCGCGTGGTTGGGCAGACGGACGTCTCCAACTTTTTGTCGCCAAAGACGACGGCATGCCTGGCATGCGGAGCCCAAACGAGCACTGCCAACGGGCCTGCCGGGACGCTGGATCCCGGCGTGGCGACCTTGCTGGGGATAGACCCCAGCAGCGGAGCGTACTTGGGTTCTTCCGCAAAATTCAGCTTGGCCGGTGCCATACCGGCAGGTGCCAATCCAAGCGTGCCTTTTTCAAAACCGGATATCGAGAATTTTGATTCGGGAATAGGCAGGCTGGACCATTCCATCGGGAAGAACGATAAGATCACGGCCCGCTATGAATATGACCGGTTTACCAAAGCTCCCGTATTCAATCCACTCCTGCTTGTGGCCTACAGCGATGCAACCTTCTCGATCGTTGCGCAAAATGCCCTGATCCACGAAACACATATCTTTTCACCAAGCCTCATCAACGATTTCCGGATGAGCTTCTCCCGCGAAGTCTCGACCAGAGGACCATCTCCCAGCGCCGTGGACTTGACCGCTTTCGAAACCGCTCCTCTCCCGTTTGAGCCCAAACCCAGCGCAATTCAGGGAATCGGGGTTCAGGGAGGTTTCAATTTTGGCGACAATCCCACGGGGCTTTTCATCAGGAACAATTTCACTTACGCCGATGACGTGAGCTGGGAAAGAGGCAAACACGACATCCACTTCGGAGCCATGATTGAGTGGAGCCAGGTGGACCTCAAAAACCAGTTCAATCAACCGGGCATTGTCAATTTTTGCGGGCAGGATACCTACCTTGGGCAGCCGCCGGCATTGCCGGGGAACACTTATGCCAATTTTCTCGCCGGCACGATGTGTGACGGCGGCCCGGCCGGCAATGGTTACGCTTTCCAGCAGGGGGCCGGAGAATTCAAGGCCAACCGTGATAAGTTTTCCGGTTTGTACGTCCAGGACAACTATCACGTTAGCCGCCGCCTGACGCTCAATCTCGGGCTGCGTTATGAGCCTGCTCTCCCTTGGAGTGACAACGGCAACCGCTGGGCGCAGGTCAATCTTGTGGCCATGGCAGCGGATCAAGTCTCCAGGGTGTATCCCAACGCTCCCCCGGGCATTTTCTTTTCCGGCCAGAATGGCATTCCCAGCGATCCGGGCATGCCAAAAAACGCCCTGAATTCCAACTGGAAAGGCTTTGCTCCGCGCCTCGGCTTTGCCTACGATTTGTTCGGCGACGGCAGGACCAGTCTGCGAGGCGGCGCCGGTATCTTCTACGACTCGCGCGCCATGGGCATGTTGAGCAACCGCTACGTGGATGAGTGGCCCTTCAGCCCGCAATTCATCCTCTCGACTGCGGGCAACAGCGCCCCCACTCCGGGTTCAACGGCCGGTTCATTCAGCGATCCCCTCTGCACCCAGGCTG
This sequence comes from Acidobacteriota bacterium, assembly GCA_003224515.1. Lineage (GTDB taxonomy): Bacteria > Acidobacteriota > Terriglobia > Acidiferrales > UBA7541 > Acidiferrum. The sequence goes on along the minus strand of QHZC01000361.1, from coordinate 3,088 downwards.
CGACCCAGGCGGCTCTGAACTGCTCTGGCGCGCAAGCCAGTTCCTATCCAACCTTCCCGAGCCCTTTCCCGGCGCCGACGAACTTCGCGTACAATCCGCCCTTCAATCAGATTGCTGTGACCTACGACCCCAGCGGCAACTATCATGTTCCCACTACTTATGAGTGGAATCTCACGGTCGAGCGTCAATTGCCCGCTAACATTTTGTTCCGTGTAGCCTACGTCGGCTCCCGCAGCCTCCACATCCTGGAGACCCAGTATTACAACGCTGGCGTTCCGTGCACCGACCCGCGATCCAACGTAACTTCCTGCAATGGCAAGGCCAACATTGGTGTTGCAAACCTCACGGTCTGCGAAGCCACCGGGGGCAGTTTCGCGACCTGCGTGAACAACCGCCCCGGCCCAAAGTTTAAGGCCAACACCTTCTCCACCACCGTTCAGGCTGACATCAACGACATCAACTCCAGCTACCATTCGCTGCAAACCTCCTTTGAGAAACGCATGTCCCATGGGCTGACCGTTTTGGCCAACTATACATTCTCAAAAAGCCTCGACGACCTGCCGTTCGGAGAAGGCGTCTCTGGCTTTGATACCGGCTACTCCGCTCTTCCATTGACCGATCCCAACCGCCACCGCTTCGACTACGGGCCGTCAAGCTTTGATCACACTCATGTATTCACGGCTTCCTACGTCTGGCATTCCCCGAGCTTCAAGAGTTCCGGCTCTCTGATTCGCCATCTCTTTGGTGATTATGAGTTCGGAGGAATCTTCTCCGCCGCCCGCGGGCGTCCCATCACCGTACTGCAGGGCACGGAACTCTCTGGCACCGGCATCGGCAATGATCGCGGAACCTTTTGCACGGGCAACGGCGCTGCTGGGGACACCTGCCAGCCTGGAATCAGTCCTTACAGCTCCAATTCATGCGCTGGCGTCACTGCCAAGTGCGTCAGCTGGCTCACCGCGACTGCTTTTGAGCCCACCAAGGTGGCCGGCGCCAACAATGCCGCTATCTTTGGCACCTTCGGCGACATGGGAAAGAACGCCCTCCGCCTGCCGCACACCATCAATTGGGACATGCAACTCGCTAAGAACATCTTAATCAGCGAACGCTGGCGGCTTCAGCTCCGAGCCGAGTACTTTAATGTTTTCAACCACCCCAACTTCGCGCCCGAAAGCATCAGCACCGGTACTGTGAATGGCACCGACCAAATCAGCGCCTTTGACAAACTCAATGGCAATGCCGCGTTTGGCACCTTCCGGGCGGGACAGGTCGGGGATCCGCGCATCGCTCAATTGGCGGTGAAAGTCTTCTTCTGCCCCCCACACGAAAGAGCAAGCATCGGGGCGCCTTTCTAGGGGGCCGTCTAGAGCGGTTTGTTTCCACAAAGTTTGGGGACCAAACGGTCTGGTGCTTGCGATAGCTGATCTTGTTCAAAATGTCAGGACCAAGTCTTGAGGTGAGAAAAGATGAAAAAACTCTGGTTGGTGTTTTTGATTGCGACTCCTTTCCTAGTTGTGAGCTCGGAGGAGCCAGTCCCGCAAGGCTTCGAGCATTGGACGCCAGCGAACCTGCACGGCACGGCGCAGGCACTTGGCGCGGAAGCTGCCACCGATCGACATCATTTCGCCGTAAAGCAGCTTTCGGATTTTCCCAATGATGCGTTCTTGTTGGTTCATAGAGAAGCCGACGGTCAGGTCGAGTGGCACGAAACTCAAGTGGACGTGTTTTTCGTACAATCCGGCTCCGCGACGCTGGTTGTGGGCGGCACACTGATAAACGGGGAAACTGTCGCACCTCATGAGAAGCGCAACGGCACCATTCAAGGCGGGGCCCGGCAGAAATTGTCGGCTGGAGATGTTGTCCGAATTCCCGCGCGCATACCACACCAGCTGGTGCTCGATGGCGCTCATGAGTTCACCTATTTTGTCATCAAGGTGAAAGGCTATTAGTGCAGACTGAGGTCTTCGAGACCGGGCGGTAGAGTCCTAAACCCGCGTCGCGTGCCAATCGACGCCGCTGTCCGGTGAAGCGCCTAGAGATAATTCTTGCCGCCCAGGCGCATCCCTGCGCTAGGTGATCTCGTCAGTCGGACGTTGGGTCGTCTGTGCGCGCAAGAGACGAGAGCGTTTTCCCCGCTTCCGCAATGCTACAGTATGACAGGGCCAAGTACGGGAAGGGCCAGAGCCACGGGGATCCGCAGGCCGCACACAAACTATAACGCACCATAAAAGACAGTGATGCCAGGTTGGACGCGAAGACAATTCGTCAAAGGACTAAGTATGGTCGGCAGCGGCTGCCTGGCCAAATACCGGAGCATCGCTTTTTTGCCCCACCCCAGTTCCGTCGCTCCAGCGGGATTTCTACAAACCACTCAGAAGTTGCTCTTTGAGGAAGTGCCCGCGGCCGCCAGCGGACTCACTTGGCGCCATCTGAACGGCCGTTCGGCGGATTACTTCCTGCCCGAAACAACGGGCGCGGGTTGCGCCTTTCTGGACTACGACAACGATGGCTGGATAGACATTTATCTGGTGAACAGCGGGAAGTGCGATTTTTTCACCCCCGATCGGCCTCTGCGCAATGCGCTCTATCGCAACAATCGCGATGGGACATTTACGGACGTCACCGAAAAGGCCGGCATCGCCGCCGGAGGCTATGGCATGGGTGTAGCTGTCGGCGACTACGATGGCAACGGCGGGCCCGATCTGTACGTCACGCAGTATGGCCGCAGCATTCTCTATCACAACAATGGCAACGGGACGTTCACGGACGTGACGGAGAAGGCCGGTCTGGCGGCTCCCGGCTGGGCCTCCAGTGCTGTCTGGTTCGACTACGACAACGATGGGCGACTGGATTTATTCGTTTGCCGCTTCGTGGACTTTGACAAGTCCAAGAACAAATTCTGCGGTAACGAGAAGACCGGAGAACGCTTCTACTGTATTCCGCGTATCTACTCGCCGGCGGCGAGCTGGCTCTTCCATAACAACGGGGACGGCACCTTCACCGACGTCAGCAAGGAATCCGGCATCGCCAAGGCGCTGGGAAAAGCCTGGGGTGTCGTTGCGACGGACGTCAACAACGACGGCTGGAT
>QHZC01000360.1:4684-5207 GCA_003224515.1 Acidobacteriota bacterium | reverse complement strand
AACGCCTATTCAAGGCGTTCCAGTTGGCGGGTCGAATCGGCCCAGGAATGTTGCGGGTGGGACCATTTCGCGGCAAGCGGAGTAAAGACGCATAGGGGGCAGTTAAACCGGCGCTGTTCGACCGAAAGGGTCGAAAAGAGCGTCAGTCGGATCTTCCCCCAAAAGGTCCTAATTATCCAATATGCGGGTAGATTAGCCTCCCCGCGAGAATCAGCGCACCATCCGGCAATACTGAAAAGAATTTTTTCGCATATTTCAGGCTCCAGCTGTTTGCGCCCGCCTCCCAAGACATCGCAGGAAAGACCTTGAGGGTGAGCACAGATTGTTTTGCACCGAAGTGGTTCTTAAAGCGGATAAGGCCCCTGTTTTCGATCTCGGATCTGCCGAGATCAAACTGTGTTGCCCCCGTGTTTTTGGCCTCTTCGATTGCCTGCCACAAAAGGAATGGCATTGTACCTAAGCTATGGAACCTCGCGTCACTCGCACCGTATTTGAACAGCATGGTGTCCTTATAACGGAGCGA
>QHZC01000360.1:0-4645 GCA_003224515.1 Acidobacteriota bacterium | reverse complement strand
GGTCACCGCTATTCGGATTTTCGCATGCTCCCTTAAACATTGAGCGACATTCTGGAACCACGCAAATGGGGGCGGTGGAAGCGATTTGCGGCGTCGCGTCATTACCGACAATCGAAAGAATTGACGCAACTGTTCCTCGGATCGGCCCTCTTCATACTTCAGGCCTTCACGGATTGCCTTCCGGATTTTCCTCTGTGTGGAATCCTTGTTGAGACCCCGAAAAAGGCTTGCGAGACTCGGCTGAAGGTCCAGGCTATGCAGGACAAAGTGCTGGCCATCCTGGAAATTCGACCAGTTCGCGAAAGTATTTAAAGCATAAGGTGGACGAAGCTCAACGATCGTCCATTTCCCTAGCACTGCGCCCTCTGCCAAGAAGGCCAACAACTTCAGCAGATTTTCTTGGTTGGAAACCAGCGGCTCCGTGTGGTCGGAGAACGGGAGAGAGACAAGTCGTAGCCTGACCAGCCAACTCTTCACCCTGCAAAATACAACCCCATCTTGCAACTGCTCTCCCGGCCGGCTGGTTGTGAAGACCACGGGCTCGTATCCGTAAGTTCGCTGTAAGGCTTCAAGCCACCCCGGGGTATGAAATATCGAAGCCCTCGCGTGGCGATGCAGAAATTCCCCCCATCGGGAATCCGCAAGGGGATTGATTTCGTGAAATATTGGTGGAACGGAAGCACTCCAAGGCGCGATCGTTGGACCCGAAAAGTGCTGACCGTCGAGCATGCTGCGATCACTGTGCGGGTAGCGCGTGATATTCTAACCCATGGCAGAATCCTCGCCAACAAAACCGTAACAACCGTAACTTGGAATAACTTGGAAACAACCTGGATAAGTTGTGCCGGGGGCAGACTTAACAGGTTTTGGGGCGCAGATCTTTAGCGAAAGGTTCGTGGATTTGCGTGCCAGACAAATGGGAAGTGTTTTTCCCAACTGGGCTGGGCCGCATGGTTGCAATGTATGGCACACTTGAAACCAAAGATGGGGCATGAAGTTTTCGAAGGTGGATTGAACCGAATGTCGTGTTAACCATTGCTTTATCAATATCTTACAAGACTAACCGCCTGTCTGACAGAACCACGAGCTGGCTATCACAGGGTTGATCACGGCGGAGGCGATCGGGCGAGTGTGCAGGAAGCTTCTGCTCAAGCTAAGCTAGGCCTCACCCTATGTTTTAATTGCAACTATCTTCTGTAAATAGTTGCAATTAAAACACTTATTACTTACCTATGGAACCGTACTTTGCCGCCAGTGCTCGGGAAACAGATTTCGGCAATCGGGTACTGGATTTCTCTTTTCGGGCGTTCAGAACTCACCCTTCAGAGGGATACAATTGCTCAAGAGCAATTGGACTGTAATAACTCATGTATTTTCTTTAGTTTAAGTAAGGAATCGAAATACCTGTCCTCTAGATCCTTCTGGAACCAGTTGGAAGCCGAAATGCCTTTACTACAAGCGAATCCGCAAATGGGAGTCCAGTGGCGTTAGCCTACGCGCACTGACAAAGATTCACAAATTACTGAGGGGGAGAAGAGAGCCTAGCGAGTGACTGGCCTCAATTCGAAAAGTGAAGAAGCGTTAACTGGAATTCGTTGGTTTGCCCTCCATGTTCATACCCGCAAAGAGAGCTTCATTGCCTCTCAGTTGGAGCACCAGGGGATCGAGTGTTTCCTCCCCCTGTACAAAAGTTTCCGTAAGTGGTCGGATCGGATGAAGGAAGTGGAATTACCCCTTTTCCCGAGTTACTTGTTTTCGCGATTCGATTTTCAAAATCGCCGGCCGATCGTCACGACTTCGGGAATTCTGCAAATCGTGGGAAACGGCCGGACAGCGATTCCGGTATCGGATGAAGAAATCTCTGCAATTCAGACAGTCGTTCGCTCGGGCCTCCCACAGCAACCGTGGCCCTTCATCGAGGTCGGAGAGAGAGTTCGTGTGACGTATGGATCGCTTGCGGGCCTTGAAGGAATTCTCGTCAATTTCAAGGGCGACCATCGGGTGGTGCTCTCGGTGGGCTTGCTCCAACGTTCGGTGGCATTGGAAGTGGACCTTGCCTGGCTCGTCCCCGTTCGAGAGCCGCGCGAAGTGGGCAGCAGCAACAAGGTCCTGCAGCTCCCCCAGGCTGCAATCACCGTAAGCTGATTGGTGATTGGGGATTCCCAACGGTTAGGAAAGATCGATGAGCCCTCTGGAAATGGAAGTGCGGCAAGAGGAAAACAGCCGACGGCTGGACGTAAAGGCACACGTCTCGCTGCCGGATCCCGGAAATACCCCTGTGCGCCTGCTGCTCCCCGAGAGCGCTTTTGTTTCCATGCTCTATCTGGAGCGCCGGCGCGCCGAGCGAGCGAAAAAGCGATTCGTCTTGGTGCTCGTGGATGTCAGAAAGGCGCTCTCCGGCGATCATAAGGAGCGCACCCTGGGAGCGCTGAATCACGCCATCTCGCAAAGCACGCGGGAAACGGACATCATCGGGTGGTACGTGGAAAACGATGTCATCGGCTTGATCGGCACCGAGCTTGGCAAAGCCGACAATCAGTTAATTCAAAAAACATTTCAGGATAAGATCCGTAAAGTGTACGGAGCGGTCCTTGGCATGGAGAGAGCGGAAACCATTTCCGTTTCCTTTCATTTCTTTCCGGAAGAATACGACGAAGGCGACAACGATCACTCCGCAAACGTTGCGCTCTACCCTGAATTCAACAAGAAAGGCGAGCAACGTCTGTTCGCTATGGGAATCAAGCGCTGCATTGACATCTTGGGAAGTTTGGCGGCGCTGTTGTTCTTCGCACCCGTTTTTGCGGCGATATCGCTAGCCATTAAACTCAGCTCAAAGGGACCTGTGTTCTTCAAGCAGGAACGATTGGGCGAGTATGGCAAACCGTTCACTGTTCTTAAATTCCGCTCGATGCGCACAGACTGTGACGCGCGCATTCACCAGCAGTACGTAAGTCAATTCCGGAAGGCCAGAAGCCGGTCTTCAAGATTCAGAAAGATCCCCGGATAACCCGTGTGGGCCAGTTCGTTCGTAACACGAGCCTGGACGAGTTGCCACAATTCTGGAATGTCTTGCGCGGCGATATGTCGCTGGTTGGCCCACGGCCCCCGATTGCGTATGAGTTCCGCGCGTATGATGCGTGGCACCGCCGCAGAGTACTTGAGATCAAGCCTGGAATTACGGGTTTGTGGCAGGTGAAAGGCCGCAGCCGCACCCGATTTGATGACATGGTCCGCCTGGATCTGCAATACGCACGAGATTGGTCGATCTGGCTGGACTTGAAAATTCTTCTCCAGACGCCCGCCGCAGTAATTTTGGGTGAAGGCGCCCACTAGGTAAAGTTCATCGCTTTTCTTGCACCTTTATGCCTATGGACAGTGAAGCCGCAATATTAACTGCCGTCGGGCTGTCGGTTGTCCCACTGCGGCTCTGCACAGACACCTTTTTGGAATGATCTTCCCGCTGGTTATCGCTCCCGCGAAGGCCTTGGCGCTCCAAGGCGCATTGTAGTTCTTTCAAATACTTAAGGAGTCCCATGATTCACATTGGTGTAATTGGTTATGGCTATTGGGGTCCGAACATCGTTAGGAATTTTCACGCGCACGATTGCTCGGAAGTTGTTCTCGTCTGCGACAAGAATCCCAGGTGCCAAGAGCGATTGCACAAGGCACATCCGGGGATCGCCTATACCACGGACGAAAAAGAGATCCTCAATTCACCGAATATTGATGCCGTCGCGGTGGTCACACCCGTCTGGACGCACTACGAACTAGCCAAGCAAGCACTCGAAAACGGCAAACACGTATTTGTGGAAAAGCCGTTCACCTGGAGCGTTGCTCAAGCGGAAGAACTAATTGAGCTCGCCGACCGGAAGAACTTGAAGATCATGGTCGACCATACCTTTCTATTCACCGGTGCGGTGAAAAAGATCAAAGACGTGGTTGAGAAGCGGGAACTGGGTGACTTGTATTACTACGATTCACTTCGTGTAAACCTCGGCCTATTCCAGCACGACGTTAATGTCATCTGGGATCTCGCTCCGCATGATCTTTCGATTATGGATTATGTCATCGCGGAGAAACCGGAAGCAGTCGTGGCCACTGGCCAAAAGCACCTGAACGGCGTCGAGGACGTGGCCTTTATCACGGTGTATTTCCCGAACAAAATCATTGCCCACGTAACGATCTTGATGCCGATGAAAAGATCAAGATCTATGACAAGGGTGTCAGCATGTCGACAAATCCCAGCAACCTGCATCAACTGCTCGTCAGCTATCGCTCCGGCGACATGTGGGCTCCCCAAGTTGAACAGATTGAAGCGCTTCGCGCCGAGACCGCCTATTTCCTTAAGTGCATCCAGGAAAATACGAAGCCATTCAACGACGGCGTCGCTGGACTGCGAGTTGTCCGCATCCTGGAAGCAGCGGACAAGTCCATCCGGAGTCGCGGAGAGGCGGTTGCCCTGTGAACGAATTTGTCTCTATCGCACCAAGCGTAAGGCTCGGCAAGGACGTGCGGCTCTCCAAGTTCATCAATTTGTACGGCTGCGAAATCGGGGACGAAACCAAGATTGGGGCCTTCGTCGAAATCCAGAAGAATGCCAGTGTCGGCAAACGCTGCAAGATTTCCAGTCACACCTTCATCTGTG
>QHZC01000359.1 GCA_003224515.1 Acidobacteriota bacterium | reverse complement strand
CTATGCCGGGAACGATTTGAATTCAATTTGCCGGAAATCGAGGGTTTTGGGGGCATCCTGGAGGCTTGCGACAATGGCCCATGAATCTTGGCCAAACCGTCTTCTCGCAATTAATCGAGCATCTGCCGCACAAAGAGTTTCAGAAGTGCGTAGCTCGCTACCACGGCAGTTACTATCTAAAGAACTTTTCTTGTTGGGACCAGTTTCTCGCAATGGCCTTTGCACAATTGACTTATCGCGAGAGCCTGCGCGACATCGAAGCCTGCCTTGGTTCTCTGCAGAGTAAGCTCTATCACATGGGATTCCGTGGCAGGGTGTTTCGCTCCACTCTTGCCGATGCCAATGAATCAAGAGACTGGCGAATCTATGCCGACTTTGCTCAGGTTCTCATCAGTATCGCCCGTCCTTTGTATGCTGACGATCCCTTGGGGGTGGAGTTGAGTGAAAACCTGTATGCCTTGGATTCCACCACCGTCGATCTCTGTCTGTCGCTGTTTCCCTGGGCAAGGTTCCGCCGTTCCAAAGCCGCAGTCAAGATGCATACCCTGCTCGACCTGCACGGCAGCATTCCCACGTTTATCCGCATTACAGAAGGCAAAACCCACGACGTCAATATCCTGGATCAGTTCATTCCCGAAACCGGTTCGTTCTATGTCATGGATCGCGGCTACGTCGATTTTGAACGCCTCCACCGCTTCACGCTCTGTTCCGCATTCTTTGTCGTACGCACCAAAGAGAATGTCTTACTTCAGCGGCGCTACTCCCACTCGGTGGACAAGTCCACCGGTGTACGTTCCGATCACACCGTCATCCTTACCGCGATCGAGTCGGCCAAGGTATATCCCGAGACACTCCGGCGTGTGACCTACTTCGACGTCGAGAACCAAAGGCGCTTGAAATTTTTGACCAATAACTTCTTTCTTCCCGCACTTACCATTGCAAGAATCTACAAGTCCCGTTGGATGGTGGAAATCTTTTTTCGATTTATCAAGCAGAACCTCCGCATCAAGTCCTTCTACGGGACGAGCGAGAACGCAGTGAAGACCCAAATTTGGATCGCGGTTTCCGTTTACGTTCTGGTCGCGATCGTTCGGAAGCGCTTGCGGCTGGAAGCCAGCTTTTACCAAATTCTACAGATTTTAAGTCTTACGCTCTTCGAGAAAATGCCCATTTTACGGGCCTTGGAAACAGTCGACTCCCAAGATGACTTAGTCGCAGATCCTAATCAGCTGATTCTATTCGACTTTTAACCGGACAGCACTGGCTTTTAACCATTCGGTTTCAATCTGCTGGATTAATTGCATGTCCGCATCTTGACTTGAGGCAGTATCACTTCGCCAGCGCATGCTGGAAGAGCTCCAGCGGCGAAACTACTCCGCTGGAACCATTCGATTGTACCTCCGGCACGTCGCCGCATTCGCCCAACATTTTCACTGCTCCCCCGATCAACTCCGAGCCGAGGACATTCGCCGCTACCAACTGTTCCTGATTCAGGAAAAGAAGCTTGCATGGTCAAGCTATAACCAGATCGTTTGTGCCCTGCGGTTCTTCTATGCCAAGACTTTGAAGCGTGCATTTTTGCTGCAGGACATTCCTTTCCCACGCAAGGAGCAGCGACTGCCCCTGATCCTCAGCCGGGAGGAAGTGGCACGAATCCTCACCGTACCTCCGCATCTCAAAAGCCGCGCCCTGTTGATGACTATCTACGCGGCGGGCTTGCGGCGCTCCGAGGCGGCCCGCTTGCGAGTCAGCGACATCGACTCGGCACGCATGACCATCACCGTCCATCAAGGTAAAGGGCAGAAGGATCGCGTGGTCATGCAGTCCCCGGTTTTGCTGGATACCTTGCGGCAGTACTGGCGACACACGAAACCCAAGCAATGGCTCTTTCCCGGAGAAACTCCTGACCAACCGATCAGCGGTAACGACATCTTTATGGTGTTTCACAATGCGGTCCGCCGCGCCGGAATTACCAAGAAGGTCTCGCCCCATTCCCTTCGTCACAGCTTCGCAACCCATCTGCTGGAGTCGGGCACCGATCTACGCACCATCCAGATTCTGATGGGCATCGCAGCCTAAAAACTACCGCCCGCTACCTGCACATATCCCAGCACCAGGTGCGGGCTACCGCCAGTCCTCTGGATAGTTTGAACTTGATCAGGAAACCTTCCGAAAAATGATTCGGCCTCCTCTGGAGGTGGCCGACATTGTTCGGAACTATGGCACAGCTTTCGTAAGACAGCATCGCCGCTGGCTGACCGCTCTGCACCTCAAAGTCCTGCGCGCCATTTGTCGCGTGCCGTACCGCGGCGCTGGGGGGACACATCGAGCAATGTGATAGTTGCGGACAGCGAGCCATCTCCTACAACTCGTGTTTGAATCGGCACTGTCCCAAATGCCAAGCAGCGGCGCGGCAGACTTGGCTGGCGAAACGTTCCGCCGAACTACTGCCCGTACCTTACTATCACGTCGTCTTCACCCTGCCTCACCTCCTGGCTCCCGTGGCCTTGCAGAACAAGGCTCTGGTTTACGGCCTGCTATTTCGGGCCGCGGCCGAGACCCTACTCCAGATCGCGGCCGATCCCAAACACCTCGGCGCTGACATCGGCTTTATGGCGGTTCTGCACACTTGGGGCCAGACTCTCCTTCATCATCCCCATGTGCATTGCGTGGTCCCGGGTGGAGGGCTCTCGCCAGATCATCGGCGCTGGATTCCCTACGGCCCCAAGTTTTTTCTGCCCGTCGAAGTACTCGGGGTTGTCTTTCGCGGAAAGTTTCTCCAGGCTCTGGAACGAGCTTTTAACAAGCACAAGCTTACTCTGGCCGGCCAACTTACCCCTCTACAATCTCCCGCAGATTTCGCCGCTTTGCTACGCGCTGCCGCGCGACGCAAGTGGGTGGTTTATGCCAAGCGACCCTTTGCCGGGCCCGCCCAGGTCCTGACCTATCTCTCGCGTTATACGCACCGCATTGCCATCGCTAACTCTCGACTGGTGGCCATGGCCAACGGTAGCGTCACCTTCCGTTGGCGAGATTACGCCCATGGGCACCAGACGCGAACCATGACGCTCGAGGCCCATGAATTTCTACGTCGCTTCCTGCTGCACGTTTTGCCCGTCAGCTTCGTACGCATTCGCTACTTTGGCCTACTCGCCAATCGTCACCGGACCCAGTTGCTGGCTCTGTGTCGTTCTCATCTGCAGACCAGTCCACCCCCACCCATCCCAGGTGGCGTTGGGCATCTCTGTCAACATTGCCGTCATGGCAGGATGCGGGTAGTTGAGATCCTTTCTCCCACCCAGGTTTCCGCCTGGCTCGATGCACCTCGACCGGAGAACTCTTCATGACCCCAGCCCACTCAGTTTCCATGCTTATTCACCTTACCGTTTACAGCGCGCTGCCGCTTTCAGCGAAGCCACAAGTGTGCGCAAACTCTCCAACTCCGCCCCTCCACGCCCTCGCTTCTTTCCATGAGCGGCTTTCCCGGAATATTCGCGATGACCATTGCTGCTCGCTTACTCAGCTCGCGCTCTCGCCCCACCACCCTTTCGAGCCCTTCCTCCACACCCTGACACGCCAATTTCTGATTCAAAACGCATAATCCCTCGCGGCGGCTTCGATCAACCGACTCTATCGCTAGTGCTCAGGCCGCGAAGGTCAGTGGCAATACCTAACGCTATACTGGCCTGAGCACCTGCGATAGAGTCCTAGTAGGGTTTCGCCAGTTACGCCTACAATGTCTCAAGTGGCATTTGCCTCGGGCAGAGCGATGACGACAAAGCCATTGCTGGTTTGGTTGGTGGTTCTCCTAGTTCTCGTTCTGAACGGTTGCGGTGGCACTTGGGTGGACGACAGTCACAACTTCGAGCGCGTCTTCGGTTTTAACAAGCCGGCCGACGTTCATGTCATTCACAGCTACTACTGGAAATCCTCACACTGGAGTACGGAATATCGGTATTTGATCGCTCTTCGGCCCTCATCCAAGTTCACGAGTGGCCTGACATCTCCAGAGTTGATGACTGCGGCAATACCCGACGCGACCGCCATAGATGCGTGCGGCGATAAGCGCCCACAGTGGTTTGTGCCCAAACCTTTCATGAGCTACGAGATGTGGGTGTCAAGACGCGGGGCCGCATATCGGGTTTTCCGCGACAAAGCGGATGGGACGTTGTTTGTCTGCGACGAGCGACTATAGCCTGCGATAGCTGTCGTAAAATCGCGATGTCGCAAGTGACTGGACTACTTTTGATATCGCCTGATTACATCAACGATCTGTTCCCTTGTCCCTTAGCATTTGGTCCGCGACAAATCCACAAGCGTCACCACCGAGCGTATACTTAAAGTAGTGTCGGAGGAGCAATGAGCCGGCATACCTTCCCGTGGTTTTTCCCTTTGCTGCTCTCACTGACTGGTACGGCTTTGGCCGCTCAGCAGACTGTGACGATTCTGATCGTCAACAGCTACAGCGAAGGAGGCAACCTGACTGGCGCGTCAGGCTCCGGATCGATAGTATCTGTACCTTGTGGAGAACCAGTTCCCGCCGACTCGAATCCACCCCACCGTGAGCCCGGATCAGCCGTTCCCTTTTGCACTTACGGTAGTTCAGGAGTCATGAGCTTTCCCTTCCGATTTACCCAGACGAATGCCGTTCTGACTACGGAAGACGGCCAAAGGTATTCGGTCGTCCTGTATTGCCAGCGGCAGCTTAGTGACTGCCCTAAACTGGCTGACGGCGAGGTCTACACGGGACAGATGGATAAGAAGGCGATCCTCGACACTTCTCCGTCTAAGCCTGTGTTCGGCCCTCCAAAAGTTGCCCTCCGCCCAGACGGCAGGCACAAGGTGTCGTACACGATTTTTTCACCACGAAAGTTGGTGTTGACCGTCCCACACCATTGACTCGCGTCCGTTAGGCCGGCGCAGCTCTCGGCGACCATGCGTATTGTTGGCGAAAATCGCGTTAATGCCAAGAGTGCGAAAGAACGATCAGTGGTGTCTAATTTAATTTTGAGTATGGACCGATGCGTATGCTTATCCTCCTCCGAGTAGAGGAGAACTCGGTGAGCTGTAGGCGTTCCTTGGCCCTATCCGCGGTTTCCAGCTTCGTGCGCGTTTAGATCGGCCATGGCCCCCGTCGTAATCCCCCCTCCCAGACCCCGCCGTGCAGATTTCCCGCAGCGGGTTCCTCAGGCGTTACTCCCCGCTCCCGCCCAGGCATGCATGATCCGAGGTGGCAACAACGGACATTGGCGCAGGAGGGCGGCAAACCGCTCCCAGGTCATCCCTCGTCCGCCTGTGCGGCGGCTCAGCCACTCCCGCCAGATACGCCGGACACCCCGATAGAACTGCCCGATGCTGCGGTAGTTCGTTGGTCGCCCGTAGTACTGGTAGTGGCCGCGGAGCGTGGCATTTAGGTGTTTTGAGCGTTTATCGCCTGGTTACAACAGTTATCGCGAGTACTGCATTATCGGCTTGTACGCATCGCTCATCACTTCAATCTGATGGAAAGAGTCCACGACAACGGTGAGTTTTGCGGTTTCGTTTGATTTCAACTCACGACCGGACAAGTGATAGCGAAAAGTCGTGTCATATTTCCATTCGGTCCTGAATAGATTCTTAGGAAGGTCGAATTTCCAACTCTTCACGATTGCAGCCGTGGCTTCGCGGAGCATTGGGTGGCCGGATAGTACTTCCACGGATGTGACTTCGCCCTTGTTATCCAATATGAACGAAACCTTCACTTCCCCTTCGATTCGTGCGCCTAAGGCAAGTGGAGGATATTTTGGCATCTGGCCCGACTGAAGAATCGGGTCAGGAGGCTGTTGCGCTAAGGATAGGCAACAGAGGGTCAGCATCGCGAGGAACGACTGAAGCGGTTTCATTGCAGCAGCATCTTAGCTACCCCTACCAACTATCGCAACGGTTTGGGGATGAGGCGCGTTGGCCATTGGCGCAAGGTGCCCACGAACAGAACTGGGTTACTGTCGAAATATCGCGATAACGCTCATCGAGCGGATTCTGAGTCGCCTGGTTTCGCCGACAATCAGGGGAAAGAACCGCGTGGCCGATCCTATTCGGACGTTTGGAACTCCATGTTCTCGTCGACCGAAAGCTGCGCGGGCGTGCCATAGGTGTTGTCACCGGAACGGGTAGCGACTACACGAAAGCCACTGGAACTGGTCTGGACCTCGTAGCTATAAGGGGGGCGCTGCCGGGCAACGGTAATGTAGTTAGTCGAGATCAGTTCGTCGAGGGAGGCGTATTTTCCTTCGCTGGCGAAGTACCGGCGCTCGGCCGTGGCGATACCGATCAGATCGCTCCTTACGCCAGTGATGTTGATGGCGGCCTTCGGGGTGTTCGCCCCGGCCGGAGCAGAAGAGCTCTGCACCTGCTTGGAATAAACGTACATGCCAATGGCCAGTACAATGACGACGCCGAGAAAGCCGAACAGGCGGCCCATGTGTCCCTCCCCGAGGGCAATTGCACCGCGAAACGGGGCCGCTGACAAGTAACCAGAGGGCAGCGACCTGTCCACAGCGGCGGGGTTCTGAGTGGAATCCCCTTGGTTGCAACAACCATACCGCTAAGGCGACACGTTTAGTAGTATGGCGTTGAACACCGATGCTGATAACAAACAAGGACAAGCGAAGCAAGAAGTACGACAGCAAGCGGGACGCCGCCCGGCGCATTCGACACTCTTCTGTCGAGCCTGTCGAAACCCATATTCGCAGCAACCCAAAGCGACACAATCACAGCGCTTGTCCGTTGTGCGGTGCGGCTATCGAGAGAACAGCAACAGGGGGAAGACACAAACACTCGTGCAAGCATTGTGGAGCCAGTTTGAACACCGATTTCACGTGTGCTTCGTGCGGCACAAACCGTGTCTGGCAGGGAAAAGGAGGGGCTGCTTGTCGGGGATGCGGTGCTGCGTACAGGGGTGCCGCAAAATAGTTTGGCGAGAAATCGCGATAGCACTCAATGACCCGGTGAGCGGGGTTTTGAGCGCTACGGCTTGTTTTGCGTCAATGAGCATCTTGCCGCGCCGAGCATCGCTGCCTTTGTTTACGGCGCTACCCTCACATATCGCATTTCGCAAGAGAGTTCAACCGTCGCGTTCTAGGCCATAAAGGCTTATCGCCGCTATTGAAATAAAGCAGCGCATTGGCACAGCAGGGGGGTAATGGAATTACTGGAATTACCGTGTGAATATCCTTACAATCCGCGACCGCGCCTCATCTTCTTGGTTTCAGGTGTCGGTCTTTTGTGGATAGGTGTGCAACGGCTTTCGTGGGGGCGCATGCCCACAGGGTTCAGTCTTTGGTTCGGCCTTCTTCCCCTCATGCTGGCACTACTGTTGGGAGTGCGTCGAGTTGCGTTTGATCGTCGCCTGCTGCTCAATAAAGACGAGATGGTTCTTCCAACGGGCCTTCTTCAGAGGGGAGCTGCGCGGATCGCGTACGCTAGTATCGAGGGTGTTTGGAGGCATTACCTCCCGGCGACCGTCGTTCTCCGCGTGGCCACAGAAAAATGTATTTTCGAGATTGTGTCGGTGTTGCTCCCAGACAATGAGAGCTTCTATCGTGCCCTCGAAGAGTTCCTAAACCTGAAGGCTCAAGAAAACGCGGCGAACAAGGGCATCAGCAAGTCTCAGTTGACGTAAAATCGGGATTTCACTCATTGAGCCCCGGGTCAGGTCAACACTGAAATGACCTCCGCTCGACGCAAGTCAGTTCGAAGGGCAGCAGGATCGGTGAACAGAATACCGTGCATACCAAAGGCAGCAGCACCTTCTACGTTTGGCTCCAGGTCATCAATATAGACCGCACTCGCGGGATTAATCGCGAATGTCTTGAGGAAAAGATCGTAGATCTTAGGATCGGGCTTCACCAGCCCTACTTCGCCGGATAGCATGATCCCCTTAAACCACTTCAGAAACTCAAATCGTTTCAGCGCAAATGGAAATGTCTCTGCGGACCAGTTGCTGAGCGCGTATAGAGGAACGCCTTGACAACGTAGGTCACTCAGGATGTCAACCGTGCCCTGTATCGGACCAGCAAGCATCTCATCGTATCGCTCGAACCAGGCATCGATCAGGTATGCCGCGTCGGTATGAACGGCCTTTAATAAAGCGCAACCCTCGGCGAAACTTCTCCCGGCGTCTTGCTGTTTGTTCCAGCAGGGTGCGCAGATAGTCGCCAGGAAGTGTTCCATCGCGTTCTCGTCGCCATTGAAGAGCTTGCGATACAAGTAACGCGGATTCCAATCAATCAGTACACCACCCAGATCGAACACAGCGACAAGGCGTTCAGCAGTCATCCTAACCCCATTTTATCTGC
>QHZC01000356.1 GCA_003224515.1 Acidobacteriota bacterium | reverse complement strand
TGTTCCAGATTGGTCAGGCACGCGTATGGTTCGCTATGTCCCGCGACGGTCTTTTTCCCAGGATCTTTGGCCGCGTCCATCCGCGATATCAAACGCCGGATTTCTCCACCTGGATGGCCGGGTTTGTTGTGGGCATTCCCGCAGGTCTCCTCGATATCGGAACCTTCGCTGATCTCTCGAACATCGGAACGCTTTTTGCTTTCGCGCTGGTGGCCGGAGGCGTGCTGATTCTCCGCTACCGCGAGCCGAATCGCCATCGCGCTTTCCGCGCGCCCGGAGGGCCCCTTGCTCCGATCTTGACAATTCTTACCTGCCTCCTCCTGATGGCCGGCCTCCCCATCATGAATTGGATCCGCTTCTTCGTCTGGATGGCCATTGGTCTTGTGATTTATTACAACTACGGACGCAAGCGCAGCACCTTGCGTGCGGCCAACTGGGCATAGAGGAATTGCGTGATGGGGCGAGTGGTCATACAGTGGGCGTGGCGCCGGAAGGGGGCCTTCGTTCTCTGTGCCGCGCTTTGTCTATCGCTCCCCGGTCATACATTCGCTTGGGGTAAGAATGGGCACAGGCTGGTCGTAAACAAAGCCATCGACACCCTGCCCCAGGACATCCGCCCGTTTTTCGAATCCAACCTCCCATTGCTCTCGCAGCACGTTACCGATCCGCTGGATGCGATCGCCAAGTCTCCCGCTGAGCGGCATAACCATTTCATTCTTCTCGACAAATATGGGCGATTCCCGTTCGAAGCTCTGCCTCGCAACTATAAAGCCGCGGTAACCAAATTTGGCAAACCGAAGCTCGATGCCAACGGACTTCTTCCCTGGCAAATTGGCGTATACAGCGAGAAGCTGACAGAAGCGATGAAGGCCAGCAAGTGGGACGAAGCAAGATTGCACGCGGCCATCCTAGCGAACTATGTCGCGGAAGCCCACGATCCATTCAACACCACGGATAATTTCGACGGGCGCCTGAGCGCCCAGGCGGGAATCAACGAACGTTTCGGGACCACGCTGATCGATCGCTATTCGTCATTTTTCCCCATGCGCCCCAACGGCGCGATTTTCATCAACGACCCTACGGATCGCGCCTTCGAAGCGTGCCTCAGCTCTCATAGCTGGCTGGAGACTATTCTTCTCGCAGACCGCAACGCGCGCCGCGGGGAGAACTCCTTCACCGACGAGTATTACGACCGCTTCTACAATCAAGCCGCGGCAATATTGATTCGCCAGCTCTCCGACGCGGCAACCGATGTGGGCTCCTACTGGCTTACGGCGTGGGTAAACGCCGGTCGGCCGCAATTGCCGCACTGATCTTCCACGGATGACGCCGCCCTTGCTCTCTAAGCGGATTGCTTCCCTGCCCAAGGCCGAGTTGCACCTTCATCTGGAAGGTTCCATCCAGCCCGCAACCGTCTGCGCACTGACCGCTCGCCACGGCGTCGCCGTGACCGAAGAGGAAGTCGGCCGGCGCTACGCCTATTCGAGCTTCCTCGAATTCATTGATGCCTTCAAGTGGGTCACTTCGTTCTTGCGCGAGCCTCAGGACTATGCGCTCATCGCCCGCGACCTTGCCGAGCATTTGCTCACGCAACGCGTGGTCTATGCGGAAGTAACTCTTTCTATCGGCGTGATGCTCCTGAAAAAGCAGCGGCCGGAGGCAAATTTCGAAGCACTCCTCCGCGCCACCGAGTCATTCGAAAGCCGCGGGCTCCGATTCCGCTGGGTGTTTGATGCGGCGCGCCAATTCGGCGCGGATCGAGCGATGCAAGTCGTCGAATCCGTAAAGCGCTGCAATTCGAAAGCGATCGTGGCCTTCGGCATCGGCGGCGATGAGCTCAGCGTCCCGACAGAGGAATTTCGTCTTGTGTACGACCGCGCTGCGCAAATCGGTCTGCACCGCTTGATGCATGCAGGCGAAGTCGGTGGACCGGAAAAAATTCGCGAAGCCATCGAATTATTGAGCGCGGAGCGCATCGGCCACGGAATCGCCGCGATCAACGATCCGGAGCTAATGGACTTACTCGCAGAGCGAAAGATTCCGCTTGAGATATGCCCGACGAGCAACGTGAAAACGGCCGCCTTGGCCCGCCAACTCCGTCGCGTGGATGCAAGAATCGAACATCATCCGCTTCCCAAACTCCTGCGCCACGGCATACCCATTGCGCTCTCGACCGATGATCCGGCCATGTTTCACACCACGCTCCAAGAAGAATATGCAAATGCCGCTCGCATGGGACTACAGGAAGATGAGCTGACCCGCATCGTCGAGATGGGTTTCGAACACGCCTTTCAGCCTGCTGACGAAAGGCGTGGAGCATGAAGGCGTCACAGGCAATGTTATACTGCGGGCATGAAAGCACACGTCTGGGTAATGCCAAAACGCACGGTACTCGATCCCCAGGGACAGACGATCCAGCACGCCCTTTCCGGGCTTGGCTATTCCGCCGTGCGCGACGTCCGCCAGGGGAAATTCTTCGTTTTGAATCTCGATGGCTGGAGCCGCGATGAGGCGCAGAAACAGCTCGAGCATATCTCGAAAGAAGTGCTCACCAACACGGTTATCGAGGAATACCGCTTTGAGATCGTGGACTGAGCCGCTTCTCTGATGAAGCTCATTCGCACTCTTTCCAGGAGTTCATTCCCATCCCACGCCGGCCTATTGCTAAGCATTTTCACTACCCTGGCGCTCGCAGGATGCGAGCAGAGCGGACATGCCTCCGATCCGCGGTTGCGCCGGATCGACGAGATGCTGGACTCCCAGTTGCCGACGGGCATTGCCAAATCGCGAGTAACGTTTTATCTCAGTTCTCAAAATTTTCCTGTGAAAAACACGGGTGATCCCCACGAAACCGCGGCCATCGTTCATCACGTGGACACGCACACGCTCCCGTCCGCGACGGCGCGCGTTACATTTCACTTTGATGCCCGCCACAATCTGAAGTTCTACGAGCTAGCAACGGCGGCAGGCTCTGTCCCCCCAACCATAATCTGATTCGCGACACGCCACGGGAATTCATTTTGGTAAGAGTGCCACCATGCTACGCTGCTAAAACCTCTTTGAGGAGACGCCACGCATGTGTGGAATAGTCGGATATATCGGGCCCAAGAAAGTTGTGCCCGTTATCATTGAAGGTCTGCGTAAGCTCGAGTACCGAGGCTATGATTCCGCGGGTATCGCTGTGGTGTCGCAGTCCGGCAAACTGGAAATCCGCCGCGCCCCTGGCAAGCTTCGCAATCTCGAAGAGATCATCGCCAAGTCTCCGCTGGAAGGCACTTACGGCATCGGCCATACGCGCTGGGCTACCCACGGCCGCCCCACCGAAGAAAATGCTCACCCGCATCGCGACTGCACCGGGCAGATTGTCGTCGTACATAACGGGATCATCGAGAACTACCTGGAGCTGAAGGAAAAGCTGCAGAAGCAAGGCCACAAGTTCGCCACCGAAACCGACACCGAGATCGTGGCGCATCTCGTGGAAAGCAATTCGCAAGGTGGCGTTCCGCTCGAGGAAGCGGTTCGCCGGTCCTTGAAGGAATTGCGCGGCATCTATGCACTGGTATTCCTTTCCGCGAATGATCCTCAGAAGATTGTTGCGGCACGCCTGGGCCCGCCTTCGGTGATTGGACTCGGCGACAAAGAATACTTCGTCGCCAGCGACATCCCTGCTCTGCTCCAGCACACGCGCGAGATATTTTTCCTCGCCGACGGCGACATCGCCGTGCTGACCGCACAAGGCGTGCGCGTCATGGACCACGACGGCCGCCCCGTCGAACGCCCCGCACACCACGTGGCTTGGGATCCCATCATGGCGGAAAAGGGCGGCTACAAACACTTCATGCAAAAGGAAATTTTTGAGCAGCCGCGCGCCGTCCGCGATACCTTCCTCGGCCGCATCTCGCAGGACACCGGAAAAGTCTTCCTGGATGAGACCGCAATTACCGAAAAGCAGTTCCGCGAATTTCAACAGGTTCGAATCGTCGCCTGCGGCACGAGTTGGCACGCCGGGCTGGCCGCAAAATTCATGATCGAGCGCCTTGCTCGTCTTCCGGTCGAAGTCGATTACGGAAGTGAGTTCCGCTATCGCGACCCTATTCTGGATTCGAAAACGCTGACCGTGTGCATCAGCCAATCCGGCGAAACCGCCGACACGCTGGCAGCGCAGCGCGAAGCAAAATCGAAAGGCTCGCCATCGCTGGCGATCTGTAACGTGATCGGTTCCATGATTACGCGCGAAGCCAACGGTACAATTCCGACGCACGCCGGGCCGGAGATCGGTGTGGCTTCTACCAAGGCGTTCACTTCACAACTGACCGCGCTGCTTCTGCTCGCTTCCTATCTCGGCCAAGTTCGCGGCAAGCTGACCGAAGAAGCCGCCAGAAACCTGATGCAGGAATTCACGCGCATCCCGCATAAAATAGAAACCGTCTTGCAAGCGGATGAGTCGGGATTCTACGAAAACCTCGCTCGGCAATTCTTTCGTTTTACTGATTTTCTCTATCTGGGCAGGGGCATCCACTACCCGATCGCCCTCGAAGGTGCGCTGAAGCTCAAGGAAATCTCTTACATCCACGCCGAAGGCTACCCGGCCGGCGAAATGAAGCACGGCCCCAACGCGCTCATCGATGAAAATCTGCCAGTCGTGGTCTTGGCAACGCGTGACGAATCCGACCCCGAGGCCATGACGCGCTACGAGAAGAGCGTTTCCAACATCAAGGAAGTCAAGGCGCGCGACGGCATCGTTATCTCCATTGTCACCAAGGGAGATCAATTCGCACGCGAAGCCTCCGATCACATCATCGAACTTCCGCCCACGCCGGAGTTGCTCGTGCCCTTGCTGGAAATCATTCCTCTCCAATTGCTCGCATATCACATCGCCGTGCGCCGCGGTTGCGACGTCGACCAGCCGCGCAACCTGGCCAAATCCGTCACCGTGGAGTAGTCAGGGCCGTTTCCGTTACTATAGGAATATGCTTCGTTATTTTCGTCCGTGTCTCGGGGCGCTCTCGCTCTTCCTTCTGCCGGCTGGATTTCCTGCTTGTGCTCAGGCTCCGGACGCCGTCACGGCGCCATTGCGCGAAGTCCACGCCGACGGCGAAAAACTCCTAAACGAAGCACAGGTCATCACGATAACTGGCCTGGTTATCGGCGCCCAGATCGGCCGGAGCGATTTGCAAAGCGCCGCGGACAGGCTCGTGCAAAGCGGGCTTTTCGCCAAAGTTAGTTACAGCTTCCAGACGAAGGTCGCCGGCATCTTGGTGAGCTATCACGTGGAAGAATCGCCGCGAATCCCCGTCTATTTCGACAACATTCCGTGGTTTTCGGATTCAGAGCTGGGGAATGCTATCCGCAGAAAATTTCCTTTCTTCGACGGGACGCTGCCGGAAGCCGGGGCCACGGTGGATCAGGGCGTTGATGCGGTGAAGGAGTTACTCTCTTCGCGCGGGCTGCAAGTGTCGCTCGAACACACGGTGATTGCGAATCCGAACGGTGAAGGCGACGTGCAGGAAATCCGAGTCGAAGGCGCCACACTGCAAATCGCGAAACTGGAATTCGGAGATCCCTCCCTTTTGGCCGCCAAAGCCGCACAGCAACATCTACCCGAGATCCTTGGAAAGCCATATTCGCGAATGACCATCGATCTCTTTCTCTCCGAAGCGATAAGGCCGATTTATCTGCAGCAGGGATTCCTGCGCGCGAAGCTCGGTCCGCCAGAAGTGCGGCTGACAGGCGATTCCCATCAGAAGCTGCCTGCGCAAATTCCTGTCTATGTGCCGATAGCGCCCGGCGCGGTCTATCGCTGGAAAGAAATCCATTGGACGGGAAACACTCTGGTGTCGGAATTCACGTTGGACGGCCTGCTCGGGGTCAAGCACGGCGATATCGCCGACGGCATGCAAATAGAAGCGGGCTGGGATCGCGTTCGTGAAGAGTACGCCCATCGTGGCTATCTCGAAGCGAAAATCGACCCGGCTCCAGCGTATGACGATCAGGCGCATACTGTTTCCTATGCGGTGAGCATTCAAGAGGGGCCGCAATACCATTTCGGCAAGATGATTCTCACTGGAATTTCCCCCGCAGCCGAGCGAAAGCTGCACGCCGCGTGGCCGATCGCTGCCGGCGAAATCTTCGACAAAGCCAAGTTCGAAGATCTCCTGGCAAAACTGCAAACACACCAGGAACAAGTCTTCGGTGAGTTGCCGGTGCACTACGAGAACGTTGGCCATTGGCTGCAAACAGATGCGCGCGAGAACACCGTTGATGTGCTTCTGGATTTCAAGTGACTCCTGATGCGGCGCAATCTGCGATGCCAGCGGCAGTCTGAGATATACTCGGCACTGGGATGAAAGAGCTCATTCACATTCGCCGTACGGAGGGCGCTGCGCTGTCAGCGGAAGAAAAAGAAAATCTTCTGCTCGCTCGCCTCGCTGGAATCCCTTCACTCGTCATCGCCCTCTCAGGTGGCGCGGACTCCGCCTATCTGGCCTGGGCAGCCCACCGAGCGCTGGGTGGTCGCACCCTCTCGGTCACGGCGCTCTCGCCGAGTTACTCTGCCCACGATCGCCGCATAGTGGAAGAGTTTGTGAACAAGCTCGGTGTGCGCCACGAATTTATCGAAACGCACGAGATGGATAATCCCGCCTACCGCGCGAATGCGGCTGACCGTTGCTATTTCTGCAAAGACGAGCTGTTTTCGGCGCTGGACGAATTAGCGCATGCGCGCGGTTTTGTCGCCGTCGCCTATGGTGTAAACGCCGATGACTCGCTCGATTTTCGCCCCGGCCATCGCGCCGCCACGGAGCATCAGGTTCTTGCTCCACTTCTCGATGCCGGCCTTGCCAAGGCGGAGATTCGCCTTCTGTCGCGCCGTGCAGGGTTGCCTACCTGGGACCGCCCAGCTTCCGCCTGCCTGGCTTCGCGCTTGCCCTATGGCACGGAAGTAACATCGGAGCGCCTTGGACTGGTCGAGCGCGGCGAAGCGGCGCTGCGCGCGCTTGGATTCTGCCAATTTCGCGTGCGGCTACACGATAAGCTCGCGCGCGTGGAAATATCTCCCGAAGAAATGCCACGCGCCCTTAAGCCGGAAATGGCGGCCGCCATGGCGGAGCGGTTGAAAGCGGCAGGTTTCACTTACGTTGCCCTTGATCTTGAGGGATATCGCCAGGGGGCTCTGAACGAGACACTTTCGCCCGCCGGCCCACGTTCCGCAAAGGCTGCGCAGGGAACATAATTTCCTGTTTTTGCGTAGCTATAAGTGAGACGGCTCAGAGCAAGTCTCTCCACCGTTACGGAGGAGGAATGGTGCGCCACCGCAATCATTGCTTTCCGCTCATGCTCTTTTCGGCCACGGTTGTCCTGGCCGGCTGCAACAGCGGGCCTTCGGTTAGCGGCGCTTTCGATCGCAATTATAACGTGACCGGTCCGATTCGCCTGGAACTCACCAACGCCTCCGGCGACGTGGACATCACGGGCGGCGCCG
Source organism: Acidobacteriota bacterium (assembly GCA_003224515.1). GTDB lineage: Bacteria > Acidobacteriota > Terriglobia > Acidiferrales > UBA7541 > Acidiferrum. The sequence continues at coordinate 2,921 of QHZC01000356.1, read as the reverse complement.
ACGGCAAAGTACACGTGCGCGGGGAAGTGCGCGCGTCGGGATTCGGCTTTGACAACCCGCAGAAGCGCTTGGACGACACGCTCGCGAATCCTCCCATCGAACAAAGAGGCGACACCATTCGTATCGGCAAGGAAATATCTCGCATGCGCAACATCAGCATCGCTTACACGATTCAGGTGCCGCGCGGCACAGAAGTCAGTTCCACCCTCGCATCCGGCGCTCAGGCGATTCGCGGCGTTCGCGGCCCGGTAAAAGCGCAGGCCGCCTCAGGGGCCATCCGTGTAGAAAAAATAGAGCGCAACACCCAGCTTACGACCCTCAGCGGGACGGTGTCGGCCACTGACATTGGCAATGATGTCCGCGTATCGTCCGCTTCGGGAAGTGTGACGGTCTCTAACACTCGGGGCGACGTGCGCGTGAACGCCCTGTCGGGCGACATTCGCATCTCGCATCCCGGGGGGCGAATCGAAGCGGATACAGCCAGTGGCGAAGTCGAGATTCAGGGCGCGGCAAGTGACGTGCAGGCGCGTGCGGCCTCGGGACGTGTTTCCGTACAGGGAAATCCAGGTGCCGACAGCTACTGGGAACTTAGAACGGTATCCGGTACCGTTCAACTCGGCGTCCCGGCTTCTGCGAATCTCCATCTTTCGGCGGAAGCGGTCTCCGGCGAGATTCGCACCGACATTCCCATCGTCATCGAGGAACAAGGCAAGCATTCTCTTCGGGCCCACATGGGCAGCGGTGGCGGACGCGTGGACGTGCATACCGTCTCGGGCGAAATTCGAATGACCGGCACGAAATAGGCTTGTGCACATTCAAGTTCTCGTTCTCGAAAAAAACATCTAAGAGCTAGCGACAATTCTTCCCGATGCCCTTAGAATTCACCTGTATGGCTTTTCAGATCTTCTCTCGGTGCGCGATTTCGATTCTTTTTCTTTGCGCGGCGGCTTCTTCACCCTGCGGTCAGGCCTCTGCGCAAGATGAAAAGAGTCAGCACCCATTGCCAACAACGTCCCAAGTCACGGCTCCTAGGCAGGCCGCTCCCATCAAACAACCTTCGCCGGAAGTAGAATTGCAGCAAGCCATCAATAACTCTGGAAACGACCGTGCGGCACTGGTCCGGAATTTGGAGGCGTTCCTAAAGGAATATCCGGATTCGCGGCAGCGACCACAGATTTACCGCGCGCTTGTGGAAGCCAGCCTGCAATTGCAGGACAACGCGCGCGCCGCCGGTTACGCCGAACGAATCGTCGCTCTCAGCCCTGACGACATCTCCATGACCATCTTGACAATTCAGCTGCTCGAACAGAACGGAGACGAAGCTGCTCTCCGCCGGGCCACAAACTATGCCACCCACGTGTTGGAATTTGTCGAGCGCAGCTCTTCCGGGGAAAAATCGCCAAGAGTTTCCCAGGAAGATTGGGCCTCGGAAAAGAAACGCGATCGCATGTCCGTACTGACGTTGCGCGGAAGACTCGAACTAAAATTGAAGGACACGGTCGCGGCTCAAAAAGATTTGGCAGCGAGTTACGCGGTCCTCCCCAGCGCGGCCGCCGCGGAGCAGCTCGGTGAAATCGCCGAATTGAAAAAGGATTCGAACAGTGCGATTCAGCAATACGCGCGCGCGTTTGCGCTGGCCGACGCAACGAATGGAAGCGCCGGCCGCCGCGAGATCCGGCAGAAACTGGGAAATGTCTGGCGGCTCGCCCACGGCTCCGATGATGGTCTGGGCGACTATTTGCTCCGCACTTATGATGACGTCTCGCAGGCCGCCATCGTGGCCAAGCCGAGGAAAAATGCCGACGCCCGCGAGCCCGCAGATTTCACGCTCAGGAAAGCCCCCGAAGGCACGGCTTTCCCGCTAAAAGACACGAGGGGAAAAGTCCTCGTAGTCAATTTTTGGGCCACTTGGTGCGGTCCTTGCCACGCGCTTGAACCTTTGTTCGCTCGTGTCGCCGCGAACTTTCAGGCCAATCCGGATGTGTTTTTTCTAGCCGCCAACTGTGACGAGGATGAATCTCTGGTGACGCCCTATCTGGAGGCGGACAAGCCTCGCACGCCGGTCGTATTTGCCGACGGCCTCGACCGGTTCTTCACCGTCAACTCCTTCCCGACCGTGATGGTGATCGATCGTGCGGGGAAAATTGCCTATCGTTCGGATGGGTTCGAACCCGATACCTTTGAGCCAAAACTGGAAGCCGCCGTACGCCGTGCCCTGGCCCCGCCTGGTGCGTCAACGCCTGCGGGAAACCCCGCCCCCTAAGCGCGCAGAGCTCTAGCATCTAGCCGCGCATCGATGAACTTTGCGGATGTTTCTCGGCCATTTCCAGAGCGGCCAGGATGGTATTGACGTGGATTCGAACGGTGTCTTCCACCCGCCGCGCATAGCCGCCGGCAAGCGTGGTGGCGACCGGAATTGTGCGGCGGCGCGCTTCCTCGAAAACCTGCCGGTCGCGCTGTTTCAATCCTTCCTTCGTCAATGCTAGTCCTCCAAGCTGATCCTCGCAGTAGGGGTCGGCGCCGCCAACGTAAAAGAGAATATCGGGCCGAAATTCGTCGAGCGCCTGCTGCACCGCCGGAATCAGCACGCCCAAATACTCATCGTCATCAGCGCGGTCGGCCATGTTGAGATCGATGATGGATGGCGGCTTGTGCGCCGGATAATTGTTTTCCTGATGAATCGACATTGTTAAGACCGTCTTGTCTTCACGGTAAATCGCTGCAGTTCCGTTGCCATGGTGCACGTCGGTGTCAACAACAATGGCTTTGTCGATCGAGCCATTCGCCTGCAAGCGGCGAATAGCCACGGCGACATCGTGGATCGCACAGAATCCTTCGCCGTGCCCCGGATGAGCATGATGAAATCCGCCACTGAGATTCGAACCGAATCCGTCGCGGAGCGCTGATTGCGCGGCGAGAAT
>QHZC01000355.1:4693-6694 GCA_003224515.1 Acidobacteriota bacterium | reverse complement strand
CGCATGGAGCTGGTTTCCGGAGCTGGTGCCCTGCCGCATACTGACAACGGGTACGATGGAGGCGACGTCGGAAACCTGAATTCGGCGCGTGCTGCCCAGGCCGAAAATTCTCGTGCGCAAAAGAATTTCGCCGCTGCGGACGCTGATACGCGCGCTTCCCAACGTGACGTGAAGAGTCCCGGCGATCAAAACCAAATCCGATAATCCAAAAACAATGAAAAACAAAATCGGCACGTTGGTGCGGCACAGCACGTAAACCACCGCACTCCAGAACAGGGTGACCAGAAGAAGAAGCAAAGCACGGCCGGGATTCCGAAAAGCCGGAAAATAAAATTCAGTGCCGCCCGCACCCATCGAAACGACCACTTTGGTATGCGCGGGCTGCGGGACCGCGCCGGAATCCGCGTCGCTGCGCTGTGGTGCGGCAAAACCGAAGTTGTCAGCTCCCCTGGAAATTCCCGTTCCGAAATCACCCGTTGGCAAGGACGACGCTGCGCTGCGAAAAACCGGAATTTCGAAATCGTCCGAATAATCCACTCCCGGTACGTCCGCCTGCGCGTGGAGCAGCCAAAGAATTTGATCGTTCGGATTGTGATGATCCGTGTTCGAACTCTCCGCGGGAATCGAGAAATCCACAGGAATGGCCCGGCCGACCGGCCCGGGACCCACGGCCTCCGCGGGAACATTCTGGTCCGCCTGCCAGAGGACGATTTGATTAGTGCTGCGGCTGTCGCCCGAACCGGAAACGACTTTACGCACACAGGAGAGTCTCAGATTTACGCCGTGCTCCGCGCGCGCGTCAAGTGTCAGATGAATCTTTCCACCCACGCGTTCGCCGGGAGAAAAAGGCAGTGTATCGAACTCGAAGTACGTGTTGCCAAAGCGGCGATGGCGAATCGTGGCTCGTGCGGCATTGATGAACAGAATCGCGCCAACCACGTTGAACCCCAGGAGCAGAATCAAGCGCGGGTCGCCATGGCGCAGAAAGTCCGGAACCATGCCGAAGAGAAACGGCAGCGTAATCAGGTTGCAGAAAATGGCCATGATCCAGGAAGCTATTTCGTTGTTTTTGTTCTGGCTTCCCGCACGGCGCGAAGCCCAATCCGTGCGCCACAACCAAGGCGAAAGCGGGTTCGACTCCTCGATCGCCGCCTGCTTCTTGAGCCGGCCATAGCTGCTGATCGCTGCGTAGATGAGTCCTCCGCCCACAAGGATAAAAACCAAAGAAGACATCACGCCTGTGATCGTCTTCCTAATGGGGGCGCTCGGGCTCTTGGTAAGCTGCGCAAAAAGGACAAAGAGCCCTCCTCCCAGAAAAGGGAGTCCGAAGAGGGTTAAGAAGACGGCGGCGCCCTTGGAAGGCTGGGTCATTCCTTGATTCTAGAATCGTTCGGGAAGACAAAGCGGAAGCTACAAGCTGAATTGCCTTTGCGGTTACACCTGAACTTAGGGACAGGCCTGTTTGTCCGGCGCGAGCAGCGGCGCGAAGAAGCGCTAGGGGCGGTCACGGCAGTCCTCTAGTGAGTTGCCATCATCGGATTGGAGATCAAGAGGGCATTTAGATCCGCGACGATTTCCGAAGCGATCTTCTTGAAATCGTCATCCGCAGCGTTCCTATCCATCTCGAAGCGGGCCGCAGGGGAGTACGAAGTCACGGTAATCACTGGGCCGTACTTGCCGTCGTCGCTCGGAGGATTGGCAAGCTCATAGAGCGGCTGTTGTGGACGCGAGAGGTTGTTCACGCCTACGTATAGCAGCATCTTCGGGGTGGTGGGGTCGCTTCCGACCAGAAGACGCCGTACGCGATTTTTCTCATCTGGCTCGGCGAAAACGCCACGGATGCGCAGGCCCGCGGCCGGGAGCGCTTGTCCCGTCCGCAAGCGACTCACCTGGTAACCGGCCTTCCCCAGCGCGGTCACTAAATCTTCAGCCATGATGCTCACAAGTCTGTCGGCCTGTTCAGTGGGAGTCTCGTCGGGCTGGGAATGGGCCGTAGGGACA
>QHZC01000355.1:0-4672 GCA_003224515.1 Acidobacteriota bacterium | reverse complement strand
GAAGGAACGCTTGATGTCATCCCTGAGGTTGCACTCGAAGAATGGCCGTAGGGTGCGCGTCTCGGCTCCCTGACACGGAGGACATCCAGCTCGAAATCGCTGACATACACAGCCATGGAATGGGAAGGAGATCCATTTAGAGCTTGTGGCTGGCCCGGGTCGGGCGCGGGTTTCGCCGGGCTCGGACTTGAAACAGCAAGAGCACAAGAAGCGATCAATGGAAGCAGGGGAACCGAACGGGAGACCTTCATGGAAATACCTCAAGGGCCAAATGATAGCCCGGCTGGGAGGAGCGCGAGATGAATTTTGGCATAAATCACAAAAGATGCGGCACCGGCGTCATGGCGTCCGGAATGGAAGAAGCGCAAATTACGGAAGCAGCGGAAGACGGCATGGACGTTGGTCGCCGGGTGGGGGCGCAGCATGCTGCGCCCCCACGAGGGATTGAAAGAAAAAGAAGGATTCCGCGATGTTAAGCGGCGATCGATTTCGGCGCCGGCTTGCGGCGAGGCTTGCTGGATTCTTCCTGCAGCTCGCGCTCGGCGCGGGTCCAGTCCTCGAGTGCATTTCCAGGCGCGCCAGCGCGCTCCAAATAGATATGGTAGGCACGCAGTGCAATCTCCTCGGTTGTCGGATTGGTCCGGGCTGCTCGCGGCATTCCCACTATCGGCGACGGGCTCTTCCTCGTCTTGGGCATACTCTTCTCCCTTCGACTGCTACTTTCATTTTACATTTGGTGAAGAGCCATCGCTTCAGAATTCATTGGAGACCTAATCGAAAGATTCAATACATCGAATCGAAGAAACGGGCTCTGCCGCAAGGTAGAAAAACTCGGGGAGAGCTTCTCACTTGAAGAAGAGCTGAAGAATGCGCCGCCAGAAGAGAATTATAACTTCCACTGGCACGCTGGCATCCAAACAGCCCACAGACAGTGCGACAGTATTTATTTCTCTCGCAAGGAGGCTGCTTAGCCCATGAATATGAAAGCGGGGTATTGGATTGCCACCGTGCTCTTATGCTTGCTTCTTCTGTTCAGCGGGTTTCTGGATATCACCCACAAACCACAAATGGTAAGCGGCATAGCCACGATAGGCTACCCGGAATATTTCCTGACGATTGACGGCACGGCAAAATTTCTGGCCGTGCTGGCGTTGCTGATACCGGGCTTCTTCACCTTGCGTGAATGGGCTTACGCGGGAATCACGTTTCTGACGATCGGGGCGGCCTGGTCGCACCTGGCCCGACAACAAAGTCCACTGTCGTGGCCCTGGCGCAAGCTTCTTATTGGCTGTGGAGAAGAACGTGGGCCGCTGGACCAGAGAAGTAGAAGCGCGGTGGATTTAGTAGCCGTCTGTTTCCGCCAGGATGGCGCGTGTCTTATGCTCCCTGAGGACGAGCCGGGTGCCTGGATGTTGGGCGGCGAGAGCGGATAGACGCTGTCGGGCAATCACCAGATCCTCTAGACATGCCAACCAAAGGTGCCGACCGTCCGCATCCTCGATCAGGATGTCGTAGGCGGGCTCGAGAAGGAAGGACACTTGTCCTGCCATCGTGCATTACCTCCTATCCAGTAGTGAGGGAGGAGGGGAAATCGTTTCAATTTGGGAATGTGGCACGAGCGAGGCGCAGCCCGCAAGTCCTCCCATCGTCGGAATCAAGGATCAGCGGGCAGTAGCGCCTTTGGGCTCACCCAGGGTAGGGACGACGCCAAGCTGCTGCATCATGCCCAGAGCGTCCCAATTGCTATAGGAATCCATGATTTTTCCGTTGGCGATGTGGTGGATAGTCATTCCGTCAACAGATACTTTTTTGTTGGTCGCTGGAACTCCCAGGTAATCGCCTTTGTGGGTGCCGGAAATGGTCCAGCAGGCGACTACTTTATCCTTCTCGGCAATGGTGTCCTCGAGGGTCCAGTGCAGATCAGGGTAGCCTGCGAGGAAAAGCAAAACCTGGCGCTTGTACGCCTCAGGACCAATGGAAGAACCGAAAATGTTGGGGGCCTGGAGGGCGTGGCTGGGGGAGATGATTTCACTAACGACTTCAAGCTTCCGCTTGTTCCAGACTTCTTCATAGAGGCGCCGAACGATGGCCTTGTTATCGGCTGACATAGGGTTCCTCCTCCTCGGGATCCTTGCGATCCGGTTACCGCGGAGATGGGCCCTGCCTCACGAAACCATTGGTAGAGAACTTGGGAGGGGTGAGGCTTGCCTGAGCCTACTCCCAAGAGGATTGGTTTGCAATCGGTTCGCTGGAGCTCGATCTGGAGCTCGAGACGACACTTACGAGGAGGTACACCGGCCCACGTATGATGAAAAGAACTGAAGCGTGACAACGGATGGAGAATTAGAAATGGGGGAGCTACCGTAATCTCTCCTTACATCTTTTTCTTCATTGAGGCAAAGCACGCTCGATGCGGAATGTGAAACAGCCGGCCGTGGTGCTGTTGACCTGCAGATAGTCGACGTTGGGATGGGCGAGCAGTTTTTCAATGATTGGCTCGAATTCTCCATCCGCCACGTGGGCCACGAGGCGGCGACCGCGCGCGTGGGCCTCGACTGTGCGCGGGGTCCCGCGAAGCTCCTCGGGAAATCCGGTGTCCTCCGCATAACGAGTGCAAGCATTCGCGTGAACATAGACAGGGCCGGGCTGTGGAAGCGATTCGACGCCGACGAAGCGATCATAGGTAAAATGAATTCTGCGGTCCTCGCCCACGAGGAATGTGCGGAGGCAGTGACGACATGGAGCAGCATCGGTGGCCACCTCTGCGTGCGCGGGAAATCCATAAACAGGCGCACGAAGAGTGGTGCGGACTGCTTCCGCCACTTCGGTTGGAATGGCGACGATGCGAATGGGCAGCATGAATTGTTCCTCACGTCCTTCTTCAGATTCAGAGCGGCTTGTGCAAGCTCTGTAAGCGAATAATTGCGGAGCGTGAGCGCGTTCTTGTTCTATCCGGTTTCGATGGTCAAATTCGAAGGAGAACCCTGTTCTCTCAGATGTGCTTTAGTTTCTTTCCGGAAGTTCAAAGGTGAAGCGGCTATGACAAGAGTTCACGCAGTTTCTACCGGCAAAATGCAAAAATGCGGCGGAGGTCAGAAGCGATACTGCGGCCGGTGCCGAGGAAGGGTGGTGAATGAACCACCCTTCGCCGGAACCGTCACGCTAAGCCGTTCGCGCAGAAGTGCAACGCGTCGGCGATTTAGGGAGCAACGCGGACGCTGATCGCCACGTTGGCGCCTTTTTCCTGGCGATAAGTAACGTCGGCGTTGGCATCGACTTTCAGGCTGCCTTCTATGGTCGTATTCTTGTCGAGCAAGAAGGTCATGGTCTTGGGACTAGCCGGGTCCTGCTGTGGGTTGTGTCCATCACTGGAGGTTTGCGACTGTCCGACAGCGAGAGTGAAGGAGTTCTTTTCCACCGAAGCGATCTTTCCGGATACGGATTGCTCTTGCGGAACATTCTGGCTGTTTGACAGGGTTAGTACCGCTGCGCCGTGGGCCGTAGTGGCTGGCAAGGCCCAGACTGGCGCGATGAGAGTTAGACAGGCCAGGGTAGGTAAAAATACTCGGCAAACGTTCTTCATTTTTGAAGCCTCCTCGGAATTTAGGCCGAGTACAGTTATTCTGCAGGAGATTTGCCATGCCTGCTACCGAGTGTGGAGAATTTTATATCCCCAACCGAATATTGGGTTTACGAGGGGGCCTGCGGTCCCAAGCGTCCAGCAGAGTGAGTACTAGAACGGGAAATCTCTTCATCATCGATTTCCAATTCCGCTACTTTTTGCTTGACCCGCTTTGCAGACTTGATTCGACTTGCGGTGACTTCCGACCGAAGGGCATCGCGCAGCTACTGTGATCCTGGAGCTGCGGGGAGCTTTATTTCGTCGCGGACTTTGAGTCTGGGGCGGGCTGAGCGCCGGAATCGAGGAAAGACGGATTGAGAGATGCCGTCAGGTCGAATGATTTTCCGCGATCGGTGAGTCCCGTGACTAGGAGTTCATAGCGAAAACCCTCGGGATGGCTTCGGCTTCTAAGAAGCACGAGCAAGCCTCGGACTTCCGCTTCGGAACGGACAATCACCTCTCCTCCCAAAAGGAGAGGAGCCGTCAGCGAGCCGTGAAATTCAGTGCCGTCGTGATCCGCTCCAGAATCGATGGAATCCAGGATTCTTACCTGCAGGACCGTTCCTTTGGGCATTGCGTCCAACGTATCTCCGGCCAATGGATTAAGACGGGTTTGCAAGTGAAAATTCAGAACAGTTCCTGCGGCGACTCGAACCCCAACGATTGGACTCTGACCAGGAGCGGCACTGGCAAGCAAACTGATGAAACACAGAACTGCAACGACGGAACGATGCATGAGCCGGGCCTTCTTCCTCAGAAAAACAAGAGCAACACAATAATTCTAAGTTCGCCCAGAGACACGGTCAACGCGAAACGCGGCAATGAGTGGCGAATCCTATACCGCAGCTTCGAGCCGGCGGTGGAAGCGACAGTGGAGGAAAGAGTCACCTCTCCTCCCCTGTCACACCACCATACATGCGGGTCCGCATACGGCGGCACACAATAAAAAAGGGCCGCTAATTTCTCAGCGGCCCGGAGGCACTCACAAAATTGTCTTTCTCATTGACCCTTAAAAACGCTCAGGATAAACCCGACACGATCTGCCAGAAT